>JANLFO010000006.1:0-59673 GCA_024653205.1 Clostridia bacterium
AGAACCAGGGAAAAGTCCTCGTCCGCCTGGCTCCGCAAACCATCGAGCGGGTCAAGAATAAAATCCGGGAATTCACTTCCCGGAGCAAACCCGTTAGCATGGAAGAGCGAATTAAGCGGATTAACGCCTATATGGGCGGCTGGATGGGATATTTCGCCCTGGCTGAAACACCCAGCGTCTTTGAGAGCATCGAAGGCTGGATGAGACGCCGCCTGCGGATGTGCCTCTGGAAGCAGTGGAAGCGAGTCCGCACCCGCTACCGCGAACTGCGCGCTTTGGGCCTACCAGAAGAGGTGGTTCACCACTTCGCCAACGCCCGTAAAGGGCCGTGGCGGATGTCCCATGGGCCGATGAATAGAGCCCTGGGCAACACCTACTGGGAAGCCCGGGGCCTGATGAGTTTGACCGCACGTTACCATAACATTCGTCAAGCTTGGCGAACCGCCCGGTGCGGACCCGCATGCCGGGTGGTGTGAGAGGACGGGGGCTAGCCGCCCCCTCCTACTCGATTGGGAGCCAGTTGTTGGACTTTGGCATCATAAACGAAGTTGCCGGCCAAAAGAGCAAAAGAGAGTGAAAAATCGCTTTGGATCGTTAACAGGCTACTGTCAAAACCAGAATGGCGGCAAAGTTGACGCTTGATATCTCGTCCCCAGATGTGATAGAAGTTATTAGTGATATCTTTAACAAAATCTTAATCCCTCTTTATTAGAGGAAGGAGGTCTTGTCGGCGGTGTCCTGGTTCAGACGGGTGTCCAGAGGTAAGGTGCCGACGTGGTGCGTTGTCGTGCTGTTTGCCTTAGCCTTCTCCATCGCCGGCTGCGCCCAGAAGGAAGCGGCCACCCCGCCGGCCGGTGGCGAGGCGCAGCCCGCCAAAACCGTGGACCTGAAGCTCGCACACTTCATGCCTCCTGCGCATCCCTTGCACACCGAGGTACTGGAACCTTGGGCCAAGGAAGTGGCGGAAAAGACGAACGGGCGGGTGAAGATTTACGTCTATCCGGCCAACGAACTGGTAGGCGCGACCGAGAATGTGGATGCTACCCTGTCCGGGGCAGTAGACATCGGGCTGGTGTTGCCGGCCTACACCCCGGGAAGGTTCCCCCTCACCAGCATCCTCGAATTCCCCTTCCTCTTCAAGTCGCCGCTGCAGTCCAACCTCGTGGCCTGGGAATTAATGCAGACCCAGCCCGGGCTTCAGCAAGAGTACAAGGATTTCAAGGTGCTCTGGTACGGCACCACCGATCTGGGGCACTTCCTGGTGAACAAGCCGGTAAAAACCCTGGCCGACCTCAAAGGACTGCGCATCCGCGCTCCCAGCACCATCTATAACGACGTCCTGGCCGCCCTGGGTGCGGTGCCGGTGACCATGCCGGTATCGGACGCCTATGATGCCTTGGGTAAGGGCATAGTCGACGGCACGGTGTTGCCCGCTTCCACTCTGTACTCCTTCAAGCTGAAGGAAGTAATCAAGTACGTAGTGGAGATGAACATGTACGCCACCCCGCTGCACATGGTGATGAACCAGAACTCCTGGAACAAGCTGTCGCCGGAGGACCAGGCGGTGATGACCGAGACGCTCAAGAGCTTCCCGGAGAAGATCGGCCGGCTTTACGTGGCCGAGGACGAACACGGCCGCAAGGTAGCCCAGGAATCGAATATTGCCCTTAGCTCCCTGCCGCCGGAGGAAATGCAGAAGTTCCACGCGGCCATAGATCCCCTGATTGAAAAGTGGCTGAGCGATATGGAAGCCAAAGGCCTGCCGGCGCGGCAGGTCTACGAGGCGGCCAAGAGCCTGGCGGCCAAGTACGAAAACGTAAAGTAGGGTGGAACGGATCGGCACGACACCCGCCTCCGCAGTGTGCGGGTAGGTGTTGTTAGGGCGCGGAAGTTGGACTGTGCTGCCGGCCCGGGGCAGGTAGGAGGGGCCAGAGCCTTGCCTGCGGCCCCGGGCCGGGAATCTGGTGATTCCAGAGAGGAGGGTCGTCCCAAGGTGGGGCGCTTTAAGCGGGTGGTTGACCTGTGTACCCACGGGGCCCTGTGGGTCAGTGCGGTGGCCGCCGGGGCCATCATGTTTCTGACGGTGGGAGATGTCCTGGGCCGCTTTCTGTTCAATCGGCCCATTACCGGTACCTTCGAGCTGACCGAGGTGCTGCTGGCCGTGGCCGTGTTTACCTCTCTGGCCTACGGCCAGGCAGAGAAGGTTTATGTTACCATCACCTTCCTATTCGAGCGGTTTCCGAGCCTCGTACGCCGGCTGATCGACTTCCTGCTGTATGTGGTGTCGGTACCCGCCTTTTTCCTCTGTTTCTGGGAACTGCTGGCCTACGCGCAGCGCCTGGCACAGACCGGCCAGTACACTACCGTGCTGCGTCAGCCGCTGTTTCCCTGGGTACTGGCCACGGCAGCCGGAGCCCTGGTGTTCTGCCTGAGCCTGACCTGGGACCTGGTGCAGGCGGCCAGAAGATTGGGTAAGGGAGAGATCGAGGTTGAGTCCTGAACTGGTCGGTGCGCTAGGTTTCGTCGCCTTACTGTTCCTTATCCTGGTCTTGCGCTTTCCCATCGCCTTTGCCCTGTTGTTCGTCGGAGTAACCGGTTACGCCTACCTTACCGGGCCGGATATAGCCCTGGCCAAGCTGGGCACGGACGTGTTCGGAACCGCCAAGGGCTACAGCCTCAGCGTTATCCCCATGTTCGTCTTGATGGGGCTGTTCCTGGGTACCACCGGCGTGGGGAAGGACCTTTTTCGCGCCTTCAACGCGTGGTTCGGGCACATCCGCGGCGGTCTGGCCGTGGCCACGGTAGGAGCCTGCTCCGCCTTTGCGGCGGTATGCGGCTCGAGCATCGCCAGCGCCGCCACCATGGCCACGGTGGCGGTTCCGCCGATGCTGGCCCACAAGTACAGGGAGGACTACGCCGCCGGTACGGTGGCTTCTGCCAGCACTTTGGGAATCCTGATCCCGCCCAGCACGGTGATGGTGATTTACGGCGTCATTACCCAGGAGCCCATCGGCAAGCTGCTCATTGCCGAGATCATACCCGGGCTGATCGCCGCCGGCCTGCTCGGCCTGGTGGCCTGGTCATGGGCCAAGCTAAACCCCGCGGTGGCCCCGGAAGCGTACCGCAGCACCTGGCAGGAGAAGCTCGCGGTCACCAAACTGGTATGGCCCATCCCGGCCATTTTCCTGCTGATGTTCGGGGGTATCTACGGCGGCGTCTTTACCCCTACGGAAGCCGGGGCCATGGGAGCCTTTCTCTCCCTGCTCTACTTCCTTTTCACGCGGCGGATGAATTGGCGCAGCTTCATAGAAGCCTTCAGAGAAACCGTCAAGGTCGTAGCCATGCTGATGCTGGTAATCGTCGGCGGGGTCATCTTCGGCCACTTCATGTCCATCAGCCATCTCCCGCTCTTGATCAAGGAGGCGTTGGCGGGAGTGAGCCCTACCTTGCTCCTGTTACTGGTGTTTATCATTTACTTCGCCGCCGGTTTCGTGATGGACGAGATGGCTATTCTGATAATATTTACCAACCTGTTCTACCCGCTGCTTACCGGTGCCGGCTACAGCGGCATCTGGTTCGGGGTTGTTTCCATACTCTTTGCCCTTTTGGCCTTCCTCACTCCTCCGGTAGGCATAATCTCCTTGGTAACCGCGGCGATTACCAAGATGAGGTCGGAGACGGTCTTCAAGGGGACTACACCCTATTGGCTGGCCCTCATCGGCGCCACTATTCTGATCATGGTCTTCCCGGAATTGGCCACCTTCCTGCCCGATCTCATGCGCTAGTACCGCCACGGTCGAAAGCCCAGGCCGCGCTTTTTTGGGCGGCCTGGGCTTTGTCTGGCGTCGATTGGCTAGCGGGCGTGCTCGCGCACGGGATCAAAGCGGTCGAAGTATATGTTTTTCCCGGTGGCCGACAGGGGAATGCCTACGGCAATCTCGGCCTCTATGAGGCCCAGCTTGCGGGCGGCCACCCCTATAGTGTACATAATGCGGTTATCCACGTTGTGCAGGCTCGCGGTCTTGACCGCCGAGCCCACCGCAATTCCCAGATCTACCAGCCGCCAGGCGCACGTGGGACCGGCGAAGTGGCCTGCCTCCCGGTGGCGGTAGTTCCCGGCACTGTGCGTGCCCGCAGGCGCCGCACTCCAGCCCTGCCGTGCGGACGCCCTTCAGGCCTACCAGCAGAACGGCCGCCGAGCGCCGGACTTCGTCCCCGTTGAGGGCAAACACGTTTATCATACCCTTATTTTACCTGCCGGGGCAGGGGAATGGCCACTGCCGCCTGCGGTCGCGAAAGGGCGCGGGTGCCTCCAGCCGAGCGGCGGTGCCTTTTGCCGTCCGTAGCGCTTTCCTGCCGCACGCCGGGTCACCCGGTGGACTCTGCGGGTTGACAGGGAGGATTAGGATACTTATAGTAAGAAATCGAACCTTATCCGGAAGGAAGGATTCCCTATGGAGGCAGAGGCGGCGCGCCGCTTACACCGCCTGCTGGTGGAGCTAATGGCCCTGGGCCACCAGAAGTTCTTCCGGGCGTGGCACAAATACGATGCCGCCGGCGGGCTGAAGAAGAACCAGATGAAGCTGGTAGCGCTTCTTTTTCACGAGGGCGTCCGCACGGCCACGGAGCTGAGCTCCAAGCTCGACCTGGAAAAAGGCAGCCTGACCAGCTTATTGGATTCTTTAGAACAAAGGGGTTTGATCCGGCGCAGCATAAACCCTCGAGACCGCCGTCAGACCCTGGTATCCCTCACGGTTGAGGGAAGGAGACATATGGAAAAGACGATCGAGGCCCACCAGGCCATCCTGATGCAGAATCTAAAGGATGCGGACGCGGCCGAAATAGAGCGGCTTATAGCCAGCCTGGAAGTGGCGGTAGGGATCATGAGGAAACTCTAGAGACAGGGGGTGGGTGTGGGTGAACCGGTCCGACCGATTGGGGCGGGGGCGCCCGGGGCGGCTGCTGGTCGAGTTTTCCTTGCCCGCCATAGCCTCCATGCTGGTGAACGCCCTATATAATGTTGTCGATCGGATGTTTGTGGGGCAGGCCGTGGGTTCGCTGGCCATTGCCGGGATAACCGTGGGCTTCCCCATAATGATCATCTCCATGGCGATTTCCGCCCTTATCAGCTTGGGAGCGACCGCCTCCATATCCTTGAGGCTGGGAGAAGGTAAAAAAGAGGCGGCGGAACTCATCGCCGGCAACGCCCTGGTGCTATTGCTGGCGGCCGGAGCGGGGCTGTCGCTCTTTGGGCTGAGGTACCTGGAGCCAATACTGGCCGCCTTCGGGGCCGGCCCGGCCATAATGCCCTATGCCGCGGAATACATGCGAGTCATTCTGGCCGGAAATGCATTGATGAGCGTGGGCTTCGGCCTGAGTCATATGATCCGTGCCGAGGGCAATCCGTCCGTGCCCATGCTTATAACCATGGTGGCCACGGGAACCAACATATTCCTGGACTGGCTCACGGTGTTCCCCTTGGGAATGGGGGTTCGGGGGGCTGCCCTGGCCACGGTGATTTCTCAGGGTATAGGAGCGGCGATCGCGTTGGGCTATTACCTGCGCGGGAGAAGCCTGCTAAAGCTCCGCCTGCCCAACCTGCGCCTCCGGATGGGGGTATGCCTGGGCATAGCCTCCCTGGGAATTCCCCAGTTCGTGATGCAGGGGATCAACAGCGTGCAGCAGGTGATCTTAAACCGTAGCCTGGCCTACTACGGCGGCGACCTGGCCATCGCCGCCATGGGGATAGTCTTCAGCCTGGGCACCTTCCTCCTCATGCCGGTGATCGGTGTGGCGCAGGGGGCCCAGCCCATTGTCGGTTACAACTACGGCGCCGGCCACTTCGGCCGGGTACGGGAAACCCTGAAACTGGCCATCCTGGGAGCCACGGGGGTGGTGTTTGCGGGTTTCCTGGTGACCAGAATTTGGCCGGAGGAGTTGCTCTCCCTGTTCAGTCGCGATGACCCGGAACTGGTACGTCTGGGCGCCCACGTGCTGTGGTGGTTCTTCCTGCTGGTTCCCACCGCGGGCTTCCAGGTCATAAGTGCGGGATACTTTCAAGCCGTGGGAAAGCCGGTCCATTCCACCCTGCTGACCCTGTCCCGCCAGGTACTTCTGTTCATTCCCCTGCTCCTGATCTTACCTCGGATCTGGGGGCTGGAGGGCATATGGCGCGTGGCCCCGCTGGCCGATATCGGCTCGGCCATCATAACCGCCGTGTTCATTTTGCGCGAACTGCGAAGGCTGGCGGAGGGCAGGATGCCGCTTCTGGAACTGGCGAACTCGCCGGCAGACCGAGGCTAATCCGTGGGTGGGCCGACCTGTGCCCTCGCCGGCGCCATTGACGGGTTCCTGGATACATCAGCGGAGCGGGGGATTGGCAGGGGCAGGGCCCAGGGGCTATAATTATGGGCGTACGGTAGATTAAAGCACTGCCTGGGAAAGGGATGAGGAGCTTCCATGAAGCATGTGCGTCTGCTGGTAAAGCCCTTACTGGCCAACCCGGTGTTGCCGGACTGCCAGCGCTGCGGGGTGTCCTGCCAGTCGGCCTGTAAGACCTCGCTCACCGTTGGTAACCAGATGTGTGCCGCTCCGGAGAGACAGAAGCCGAGCCATGAAGGCTAGCGAGGGAAGCTGGTGGGAACGGCTGGCCCGGCGCGAGGACGTGCATTGGTTCCGGTACCGCGACCGGGCCTTTCTCTTGGACGCCAATACGGCGGCGGTTTACGAGCTCGACGCTCTGGCCTTCGACCTGCTGGAAGCCCTGACCGCCGGAAGAGGAGCCGGGGTGGCGCGGCAGGAGGTGGCTGCCCGCCGTTCGGCCGCGGAAGTGGAAGAGGCCTGGGCGGAACTCGAGCAGTTTCACCGCCGGGGCTGGCTTCTGGGCCCAGATCCGCTGGCGCGCCTGAGTTGCGGAGAGGCGGAGCGAGAAGCCCTGTTCGCCCCTGCCTGGACCAAGGCGCTCTGCCTGAACGTGGCCCATGCCTGCAATCTTCGCTGTACTTACTGCTTCGCCGGCCAGGGGCGCTTCGGCGGTGAGGCAGAGCTCATGCCGCCGGAAATAGCGCTTGCGGCGGTGGATTATCTTCTTTCCCAGTCCCCCCCGGGGGCAGATCTGGAAGTCGATTTCTTCGGCGGCGAACCCCTGCTGAACTTCCCGGTGGTGCGGAAGGCAATCGAATACGGCGAGGTGGCGGCCCGGGCGCAGGGAAAGAACCTGCACTTCACCCTTACCACCAACGCCCTGGGACTCGACCGGGCAAAGCTCGAATTCCTGAACCGCCACCGGGTCCAGCTCATCCTGAGCCTTGACGGAAGGCAGGAAGTGCACGACCGTTTCCGCCGCCTGCCTGACGGCCGGGGAAGTTACGCCTACGTCGTGCCGCGCATTCTGGAGGCGGTGTCCTCGCGAGGCGGCCCTGATCCTTCTCCGGACTACTACATCCGGGGTACCTTTACCCGCTTCAACCCGGACTTCTCGCGGGATGCCGCCCATCTCCTGGAGCTGGGATTGCGCCGCATCTCGTTGGAGCCGGTGGTGGCCCCTCCGGAGGAGGATTACGCCCTGAGGCCGGAGGATTATCCCATCCTGGTCAGCGAATACGACCGTTTGGTAGAATTATGCCTGGCGGAACAGAGCCAAGGCCGCGAGTTCTTGTTCTTCCACTTTCAGGTTGATCTGGAACCCGGGCTTTGCCTGCCCAAACGCCTCCGGGGTTGCGGTGCCGGCCATCAGTATTTGGCGGTTAGCCCTTCCGGAAACCTCTATCCTTGCCACCAATTTGTGGGCCAGGCTGAGTTTCTCCTGGGCGATCTGGCCCGGGGGGTGGTGAACCGGGAGCTTCAAGCCCGGTTTGCAGGCCTCAACGTTCTGAGCCGGGAGGAATGCCGTTCCTGCTGGGCCCGCTATTTCTGCGGAGGAGGATGTCACGCGGCCAGCTGGCTGTATTACGGCGACTTGCAAAAACCGCACCCGTTGAGCTGCGAACTGGTGAGGAAACGGCTGGAATGCGCCCTGTACCTTCAATGCGTGGGCAAAAACGCCGGACGGGCCGACTTTACAGCCCGGGAGGGCTAAAATATAATTTAAACGTCATTCTTTTTTGTAAGCCGCGCCACTTCGGAGGCGGGCTCTGAATTGCTACTTCCGGGGGAGGGAAGGTGGTTGCGATGGAGGAGCGGACCTAGGGGGCGGTCGCGACCCGGGAAGAGTCGCAAGGGTGCCGGAAAGACCGCTCCTCTTGTTAGGGCCGCGGGACGCAGGCCCGGCGGACGGACCGGCGAAGGCAACGGGTCAGGAAAGGGAAAATCCAAGGGGAAGAGGTCTTCCCCTCCACCTCTCGGCGGCCCGGGACAGTGGGCCCGTAAGGCAGCTTCCACCGCTCGAAACTGGGCGCACAAAGGCCGGTCGTTCTTTGCGCAGGAGGGCTGGGCAAACAGAGTCCGGGTGGGGTCGCAGCTGCTGATCAGATACCCCCGCCTCAGGATCGCTGGTGTGGCTCTGGTTGCCGCTCTTGCTCTGGTCGTGCTGGCGTCGCTCCTCACACGGCCGAATGCCGTGGCCGTGGAAGTAGCAGGGCGCACGGTAGGAGTAGTGGGCTCCGAGGCGGAGGTAAAGCAGGCCGTAGCCGAACTGGAACGGGAATTGACCGCCCAGGGCTGGGTAGAGCCGGAGAACTGCCGGGAACTTAGCCTGGTGCCGGTCAGGGTTCCGGCGGCCCAGGTAGCCGGTCCCGCCGAGCTAAAGGAGGCCCTGCGCCGGGCGCTGGCGTTTACGGTGCAAGCGGCGGCCATTCGGGTGGACGGCAAGATCGTGGCCTGGGTAAGGGACCGGCAGGTGGCGGAGAAGGTGCTGGACGAGGTCAAGGAAGCCTACCTGGCCGGCGAGGGCAAGGTGCTTGAGGTAGATACGGAAGAAGAAGTGAAGGTTGAGTCCGGTGAGGTCCTGACCAGCGAGGTCGTGGCCCCGGAAACGGCGGTACAGTTGCTACGAGAGGGGGTTCCCTATACCGCCAGGTATACGGTAGCGGCCGGCGATTCGCTGTGGAGCATAGCCCGGGCCCACGGCACCTCGGTAGAGGAATTGCGGGCGGCCAACCCCCAGCTTCAGGGCGACTTCTTGCAGATAGGGGACGAGCTGCGGCTGGTCCGGGTTGAACCGCCTCTTCACTACGTGGTTACCCGAGAGGTTCAGGAAGAAGAACGCATTCCCTACCCGGTGGAAATCCGGCAGGATAGCTCTCTGTATCGCGGGCAGGAGAAGGTGCGGCAGGAGGGCCAACCGGGTGTACGGGCGGTCACCTACAGGGTTGTGGAGCGCAACGGGATGACCGTGTCCCGCAGCGAGGTTGACCGCCGGGTGATCCGGGAGCCGGTGGCCAAGGTGATTGCCCGGGGGACCAAGCGGCTGGTGGTGGCCTCGCGCGGCGAGGCGCCTGCTGTCCTGAGCTGGCCGGTTTCCGGTCGGATTACTTCCACCTACGGCTACCGAGGCCGCGAATTCCACCCGGCGCTGGATATCGCCGCGCCTTCGGGAACTCCGGTACGGGCGGCGGCGGCCGGGACCGTGGTGTTCGCCGGTTACGAGGGCGGGTACGGAAGAATGATAGTGATCGACCACGGGGGCGGTCTGGTGACGCGGTACGCGCACCTGTCCAGTGTGGCGGTTGAGGTTGGGGAAGCGGTAGAGCGGGGGCAACGCATCGGAAGCGTGGGTGAGAGCGGGCGGGCAACAGGTCCGCACCTGCATTTTGAAGTGCTGGTGGACGGCTCGCCGCGCAACCCCTATAACTACTTGTGACGGCCGGGCTGAAGACCGGATAGCCATACCGGACCGGGGAGGAAGCAGGTTTCCTCCCCGGTCGTTTTGAAGGCGCCGTGCTCCCTCACCGAGTGTTGTGTTGCCAAGGGTACGGGACGGACGGGGAAAAGTGCCAGAGGGCGCCGGGGTTGCCCCGAAAAGGTGAGGGTGGTATTCTTGCCTCGGGGAGATCGCAAAAACCAGACGGAGAGGCAAGAGAGGGTGCATATGGTGTACGATGTGGCGATAGTGGGCGGCGGGCCTGCCGGGCTTACGGCCGCGGTCTACGTCGCCCGGGGCGGCTGGAAAACCGTAGTTTTTGAAGCCCAGCTTCCGGGAGGACAGGCGGCGCTGACCGATACCATTGAGAACTATCCCGGCTTTCCCGAAGGCATAGGCGGCCAGGAACTGATGGACAAGTTCCTGGAACAGGCCCGGCGATTCGGCGCCGAAATCCGCCTGGAGGCGGTGGACCGGGTAAGCCTTGGCACCTCACCCAAGACGCTCTGGACCTCCGGCGGTGAATACCGGGCGCGGGCGCTCATAGTGGCTACCGGAGGGCGGCAGCGCCGGCTGGGCGTGCCCGGCGAGGAGGAGTTGCTCGGCCGCGGGGTTTCCTTCTGCGCCACCTGTGACGGGGCCTTCTTCCGGGATCAGAAGGTGGCGGTGGTCGGCGGGGGCGACGCGGCGGTCAAGGAGGCGCTACTCCTGACGCGGTGGGCGCGGGAGGTAGTGCTGATCCACCGCCGGGACCGTTTGGCGGCCGGCCGCGCGCTTCAGGAACGGGCGCGGGCGAACAACAAGCTGCGCTTTATCTGGAATGCGGTGGTAGGGAGGATTCTTGGGAAGGACCGGGTGGAGGGCCTGGAGTTGCTGGAGGTGAGGAGCGGGCGGCGGTTCGAAGAATCGGTGGACGGCGTGTTCGTCTTCATCGGCAGCGAACCCAACACCGCCCCTTTTGCCAACCAGGGCCTGAACTTCGACCAGAACGGTTACATCCTCACCGACGGGGAAATGAAAACCTCCCTGCCGGGGGTATTTGCCGCCGGCGACGTGCGGGCCAAGAGCTTGCGGCAGGTGGCCACCGCAGTGGGCGATGCCGCCCTGGCAGCGGCGGCGGCCGAGCACTATCTGTCGGAGGGGTCCTAATAAAACGGGCCCCCCGGGAAGGGGAGGCCCCCAAAAGGGTGCTAGCCCGATTTTGCTTAGGAGGCGAATAGGTGGCGGCCGATCGCCCTTACCACCGGCCGGGTGCGGATCCAATTGGAGCGGGATGCAGTCTTGGGATTGTAGAAGTATAGGGAGCCGCCGGTGGGATCGTAGCCGCTAAGTGCCAGGCGAGCTGCCGTATAGGCGCTCTGCACCGGCTCACGGTATATGGACCCGTCGGCCACTACCGTGAACTGGCCGGGCTGAAAGATTACGTCGGTAATGGTGTCGGGGAAGCGAGGACTCTTTACCCGGTTCAGAACCACGGCGCCTACGGCGATCTGCCCCAGCAGGGGCTCGCCCTTGGCCTCGGCCGATATCACCCGCACCAGCCAGTAAAAGTCGGGGTCGTTAATCCCGGTTGTCTCCTTCGGAGGAGGCAGGCGCAGGCGCTGGCCGGGATAGATGCGGTTCGTGGCCAGCCGGTTGGCGTCCTTCAGGGCTTGTACCGTGGTTCCGTAGCGGCGGGCAATGTGCCACAGGGTGTCGCCGCGCCGTACCACGTACAACCTCGCGTTTTCCGACCGCTCTTCGGCCTCGGCAGGTAACTTGAGTTCCTGACCGGGGCGGATGAGGTTGGCGCTTAAACCGTTCAGCTCCTTAAGAGTTTGGACTTCGGTACCGTACTTCCGGGCAATTTCCCAGAGGGTGTCGCCGGGTCGCACGGTGTATAGGCCCTGTGCCGCAGTGGCCGGCAGGGAAATCAAAAAAGTGCCCGCCAGTACGATGGCCAGGGCCCACCTACATCGGCTCATAAAGTTTTCCATCACCTCAGGACCATATTCTTGCCGGAAAGGTCAATGCCTATACCTCCCGGCGGGACCCCGCCCGAGAGCGCACCTGCGGCGCAATGCGCCCCGGTCACCCGGCCCGGAGCCTCGCTCCCGCCGGGGTTGCGCTCCGGGATGCCGAGATGCCCGGCGGGGCGACAACTGTGGCAGGAGCACGGACGGAATTCGAGGACGGGATTCGGGTATGGCCTGCGTTTTCTGGGGAAAGGGGTTGGGTGAGCTAAGGCCGGCCGCCGTGCGGCGGGTCCGGGGAGAAAAGGCGGAGTTCTTCCGGGTGCTGGAATGGGAGTCCGGGCCGGTCCTGGCCGCCTTCTCGACCCGGCGGGGCGGGGTAAGCCGGGGGCCGTATGCCGAGCTTAACCTGGGTCTTACCACCGACGACCGACCGGAGGCGGTGTGGGAGAACCGCCGGCGCCTCTCCCGGGACCTGGGGGTAGGGCCGGAGAATTGGACCTGGGTCCGCCAGGTTCACGGCGCCGAAGTGGTGATGGTTGATGGGTGGGAGATTGGGGAGGGAAGCGAGCGGGGAGCGGAGCTCGGCGCGGCCGACGCCCTGATAACCTCCGCGGCCGGGCCGGTGTTGACCGCCTACTTTGCCGACTGCGTTCCTCTGCTGTTTTACTGCCCCCGCCCGGCGGCGGTGGGGGTAGCCCACGCCGGGTGGCGGGGAACGGCGGCCGGAGTGGCGGTGGCCACGGTCGAGCGGCTGAAAGCAGCCCTCGGCGTGAGGATTTCCGCCCTGCGCGTGGTGGTGGGCCCGCACATACGGCCCTGCTGTTATCAGGTGGGGGAAGAAGTAGTGGCCGCCCTGAGGCAGAGGTTAGGCCCGGATACCCGCACCTGGGCGGTGCGGGATGACGATCGGTGGCGGGTGGATTTGGGCGCGGCCAACGTGCAGCTGCTCTTGCAGGCCGGCCTGCGCCGGGAGCAGATAAGCCGGTTCGCACCCTGCACCTCCTGCCACCGGTACTGGTTCTATAGTTTTCGGCGCGACCGGGGCGTAACCGGCCGCTTTGCCGCCGTCATAAGCCTTACGGAAGGGCGTTACGGGAGAGGAAAAGGGGGAGAAGCTATTGGCCTGGCCTTCGGTAGTGGGAGGGCTACTGCTGGCCACAGCGGCATTGTGGGCGGTCCGGCAGGCCGTGCTGGCCCGGGGGGCCTATCCCAACCGCCTGCAGGCGGTCCTCTACGGTTGGTTTCGGCGTCTCTATCGGTGGGAGGCGGCGAGGGAGACGGCCCACTGGCCAGCCCTGACCGGAGAGGGATTTGAACTGCGTTACGAGCCTGGCACCGATCCGTCCCTTGCCCGGCTGGTCTTGGCCACCGCCGAAGAGCAGTACGGTTTGGTAAGGGACTTCCTGAAGGTACGGGAGGACTTGCCCATCCTTCTGCTCGTCCATCGTGACCGGGAGAGCTTGCGCGAAGGCTTGGGTTGGGGCCCGGAGGACGGCGCCATGGGCGTTTACTGGGCCGGGGTAATACGGATCCTTTCCCCTTCGGCCTGGCTCCGGGTTGAAGACCCGCAGCAAAGGGCCCTGGCCTTTCGCCGAGAAGGGCCGGTAGCCCACGAACTGGCCCACCTCTTGATTGACTGTCGTACCGGAGGCAACTGCCCGCGCTGGCTCGGCGAAGGCCTGGCGCAGCAGGCCGAGCGAATCGTAACCGGTGCGGAGGTTAGGCTTGACGAGATCGCGGCTCCCGGATCGGGGTGGTACGCCTTGCCGGCCTTGGACGAAGACTTCGATCGCCTGCCGGACCAGGAACTGGCCTACCGGCAGTCCCTGGGTCTGGTGGAGTACCTGACGAGAAATTTCGGGGCAGAAACAATCCGGGGTCTATTGGCGGCCCTGGGGCGGGGGGAAACCTTTTCCCAGGCCTTGCGCGCCGGCTTGGGGTTGGAACCCGGGGAACTGGAGACGGGCTTCAAACGGTGGGCAGGGTAACAGAAATTGCTAGCTATACTTTGAGTACGGCCGTCCCAAGTTAAAGGTGTGAGATGACCGGCTTGGGAGGTGAAAATGTGAGCGATCCCAGGATTTCCGTAGAGCCCGTACCGGTTCGCCGGGGGCAGTACGTGAGCATCAGTTACAAGGGGCTGCTGGTCAACAGCGGGGCGGACAACGTCTGGCTGCACTACGGCTTTGACGGGTGGAGGAACGTAGGGACCACGGCCATGGCCTGGCAGCCCGACGGAACTTGCCGGGCGAACGTCCTGGTTCAGGGTGATCGGGAGATCAACTTCTGCTTCAAGGATAGTGCCAATAACTGGGACAACAACAGCGGGATGAACTGGAAGATTGACGTACTCTAGGTTATCGATTTGGAGTCTGCGGGCTAGTGGGCATAGGGGCGGCCGGAAGCGCCGCCTCTTTCTTTCCAAACCACCGCCCATGGTGTACAATGGGCGGGGGTGAAAACATGGAACTTCTGTGGGCTCCCTGGCGGGGGGAATACGTGGGCAAGGAGCAGCCGCCAGGCTGCATTCTCTGCCAGAAACCCCGGGAAGGGAACGATGCCGCCAACTACCTTCTTGCCCGCGGCGACCACGCATATGTGCTCCTGAACCTTTACCCCTACAACAACGGGCACCTGATGGTGGCGCCTTACCGGCACGTGGGGGAACTGGAAGAACTTCTTCCCCAGGAATGGCAAGAAACGGTCAGCTTTCTCACCCGGGCGGTGGCGGCCCTCAAGGAGGCCTACCGTCCGCACGGATTCAACCTGGGGGTTAACCTGGGGCGGGTGGCCGGAGCCGGAGTGCCCGGACACCTGCACTGGCACGTAGTGCCGCGCTGGGAAGGTGACGCGAATTTCATGCCGGTAATCGGCCGGACCAGGGTGCTGCCCGAATTCCTGGAGACCACTTATGCCCGTCTGCGCCCGATATGGGAGCGCCTGGCGAGGGCTCAGGAACCCGAAATACGCTGAGTCGTCCGGTTTTGGGCGGCAGTTCTGGTTTCACCGAGCCCGTTAATGAATTTGCTGGTGTTAGCAAAAACTTGACCAAACTGATAAACTTAGTTATAATGAAGGCGTGGGGTGTTCGGCATGCTAAAGCTTTCCACGAAGAGCCGGTACGGGTTGAGGGCGGTGTACGATCTGGCCCGCCGTTACGGAGAAGGGCCCGTCCGTTTGAAGGACGTGGCCGAAAGTCAGGGTCTGTCGGAACAGTATCTCGAACAGCTTTTTCTGGGCCTGCGCCGGTACGGCCTGGTGAGAAGCGTACGCGGCTCCCGTGGAGGTTACATGCTGGGCCGACCGCCGGGAGAGATCACGGTGGGGGACGTGGTTAGGGCCCTGGAGGGCCCCATTGCTCCCGTAGACTGCGTGAGCGAGGAGCAGCCGGAGGACTGTCAGCGGGCCGACTATTGCGTAGCCCGGCTGATCTGGGCCCGCCTTCGGGGTGCCATTGCGGAGGTCCTGGATTCGGTCACTTTAGCGGATATGTGTGCCTCAACTGAAGGGGCCAAATCCGAGGAGGAGCGTAGGTACTGACATGCAGTACTCGGAGAAAGTAATGGATCATTTTCTAAACCCGCGCAACGTCGGCGAAGTAGAGGGCGCCAACGGTGTAGGGCAGGTGGGAAACCCGGTATGCGGAGACGTGATGCGAATCTCAATACGGGTAGAAAACGGAGTAATCGCGGAGATCCGGTTCAGGACTTTCGGCTGTGCCGCCGCCATTGCCACCAGCAGCATGGTTACGGAAATGGTGAAAGGTAAGGCGATCGAGGAGGCCCTGCAAATCAGCAATCGGGCGGTAGCCCAAGCCCTGGGCGGATTGCCAGCCGAGAAGATGCACTGCTCCAATCTCGCCGCCGATGCCTTGAAAAAGGCCATCGAGGATTATCTGTCCCGTCACTAGCCCTGGCATCACAGACGCAAGAACCATGAGCCGGTAAGTGCTGACGAAGAGTCTACTAAAATGATCATAATACTTAAGGAGGGATAATCTTGCGGGTGCAAGTAATCGTGCATCCCCTGTTCCAACCCCTAACGGATGGTCAGGAAACCGTGGAGGTGGAGGGGCGGAAGGTTAAAGAATGTTTGGCCGCCCTGGTCCGGCGTTATCCGACCATGAAAGAAGCCTTGTTTGACCGGCGCGGGGGGCTGCGGAACTGGGTAGAGATCTACTGCAACGACAAGAGCACCTATCCCGAAGAACTCGATTACGCGGTGGCCGACGGCGATCAACTGCGGATCATTCCGGTGGCCATCGGGGGTGGTTAATGGGTTTGTGGGGGATTGCGGGCGGATCTAAGGCGAGATCGGGAGGCAATCATCCATGCGCAGAGTCTACCTTGACCATAGTGCTACCACGCCGGTACGACCGGAAGTCGTAGAAGCCATGCTTCCGTACCTGAGGGAGGCCTACGGCAATCCTTCCAGCCTCCACCAGTGGGGGCAAGAGGCCAAGAAGGCCGTGGAGCAGGCGCGGGAGGAAGTGGCCCGGCTTGTCTCCGCCAGACCAGAGGAGATAGTGTTTACCAGCGGTGGTACGGAAGCAAATAACCTGGCCATCATCGGGGCGGCATACGCCAATTCAGCAAAAGGCAGGCACATTATCACTTCCGGTATCGAGCACCACTCGGTCCTGGATACTATGCGGTATCTGGAAAAGCAGGGCTTCAAGGTTAACTACTTGCCGGTCACGGGGGAAGGCCTGGTCCGCGTGGAGGAAGTGGCCGCCGCCATTAGTCCGGAAACCATCCTGATCAGCATCATGCATGCCAACAACGAAGTGGGGACTGTCCAGCCCATAGCCGCGATCGGACGACTGGCCAGGGAAAGAGGCATTATCTTCCATACCGATGCCGTGCAAACCGCCGGAAAAATCCCGGTTAACGTAGAGGAACTGGGAGTAGACCTGTTGAGCCTGTCGGCGCACAAGATCTACGGCCCCAAGGGGGTGGGCGCCCTTTACGTCCGGAAGGGGAGACGCTTGAACTCCCTTCTCCACGGTGGGGGTCAGGAACGGAACCGGCGGCCGGGCACGGAGAACGTTCCCGGGATTGTAGGTTTCGGAAGAGCCGCCGCCCTGGCCAAGCAGGAATTAGCTGCCGAGGGCAAGCGGCTCTCCGCCCTTCGGGACCGGCTCTTAGAAGGCGTTGCAGAGCGTATCCCCGAGGTGGTAATCACCGGCCACCGTGAGAGGCGATTGCCCAACCACGCCAGCGTCTGTGTGAAGTATGTTGAGGGCGAATCCTTGCTGCTGAGCCTTGACCTCCAGGGGGTGGCCGCCTCCAGCGGCTCGGCCTGCACTTCGGGTTCCCTCGAGCCCTCTCACGTGCTTCTGGCCATGGGACTGCCGCCCGAGATCGCCCAGGGTTCCTTACGCCTGACGCTCGGCCGCGATAACCAGGAGACGGACGTGGAGTACGTCTTGAAGATTCTGCCCCCCATAGTCGAACGCTTGCGCGCCATGTCGCCCCTTCGGTACTAGGCGACGACTGTACCCCGCTTCAAGCGTGGGCGCCTTCAGATCACCTGCATTTGGGGAGGAAAAGGAGCCATGGAGCAAACCAGGGAGCGGTACTCCCGGCAAATTCTCTTTCCGCCGATCGGTCCTCGCGGCCAGGAAAAGCTGGCAAAGAGTAAGGTGTTGATCGTCGGTCTCGGCGCGCTTGGCAGCACTCTGGCCAACAATCTGGCCCGGGCCGGCATAGGAAGCCTGCGGCTTGTCGACCGGGACTTTGTTGAGGAGTCTAACCTGCAGCGCCAAATCCTTTTTGACGAGCAGGATGCCGCCCTGGCCTTGCCTAAAGCGGTGGCCGCGGCCAACAAGCTGAGACAGATTAACTCCCAAATCCATTGTGAAGCCGTGGTCGAGGACGTAAACTTCACCAACATAGAAAAGCTTATGGCGGGGATGGACCTCGTTCTTGACGGCACGGACAACCTCGAGATCCGCTATCTAATTAACGAGGCCTGCGTAAAGCTTAATACTCCTTGGGTTTACGGCGCCTGCGTCGGCAGCACGGGCATGACCATGACCGTTATCCCCCGGGAAACGCCCTGTCTGGAGTGCGTGTTCCCTTCCAGCACCGTCCACCCGGGAGAAACGTGCGATACCGCCGGCATTATCAATCCCGTGCCCAATGTGATCGCCTCGCTGCAGACGGCCGAAGCGCTTAAGCTACTTACCGGCGCCAGGGACGCTGTGAACCGTGAACTGATTATACTTGACTTGTGGGAGAACTCCTATATCACTTCGTCTCCAGCCAGGAATCCTGCCTGTTCGGTCTGCGTCCAGGGCAGTTTCCGCTATCTGGCCGGCGAAGTTGGTCTGCGGACGACCAACCTTTGCGGCCGCAACGCGGTTCAGGTGGTTCCCGACCGCCCGGCGGCGGTGGATCTCGCCGCCCTGGCGGAAAAGCTTCAACCGCTGGGCGAGGTTTCCTCTAATGGGTTTCTGGTGACTTTTCGAACCGCCAATCACCAGTTGGTCGTTTTCGGCGACGGCCGGGCCATAGTCAAAGGCACGGACGATGTTATGGTGGCCAAGACGCTCTACGCCCGCTTTGTCGGCGCCTAAGAGGTGAGCAAGATGATCTATCTGGATAATGCGGCTACCTCCTGGCCAAAGCCGGAAGAAGTTTACACGGTGATGGAACGGTTTCTGCGCGAGGCGGGGGCCAATCCGGGACGGGCGGGTCACCGTATGGCGAGGGAGGCGGAAAGGGTAGTTCTGGAAACCAGAACTCGCATAGCGCGTTTCTTCGGCGCACCGGCCCCCGAACGGGTGGTCTTCACCCTCAACGCCACCGATTCCCTCAACATGGCTCTCAAGGGATTGCTCCAACCAGGTGATCACGTGCTTACGAGCTGCCTGGAGCATAATTCCGTGGCCAGGCCTCTTAATCGCCTGGCCGGGCTGGGGGTAGAGTTCACCCGGGTGGGCGTTGATTCTGAAGGTGTTGTCGACCTTGAAGCCTTACGCCGATCCATCAAGCCCAATACCCGGCTTATTGTGGTCCAGCATGCCTCCAACGTACTGGGAACCATCCAACCCCTGGGTGAGATTAGCGGGATAGCTAAGGAGAACGGCTTGCTATTGCTGGTCGATGCCGCCCAGAGCGCCGGCCACCTTCCCATAGACGTAGAGAAAGACGGGATCGACCTGCTCGCCTGTTCCGGCCACAAAGGCCTGCTGGGCCCGCCCGGGGTGGGCATCCTGGTGCTCAAGGACGAAATCCCGCTCTCGCCCTGGCGGGAAGGGGGCACCGGTAGCCGCTCCGAGAGCCCGGTACAGCCCGAGGCCTACCCGGATCGTCTGGAGAGCGGCACTGCGAACACGGTGGGCATAGCCGCCCTGGGAGCGGGGGTGGCATTCCTGGAAAGGGTGGGATTGGCCCAGGTCCGGCGGCATGAGGAGACGCTGGTGGGCCGCCTGCTGGAGGGACTGGGGTCTATCCCCGGGGTTAAGCTCTACGGACCGGCGGAAGCGTGCCGGCGCACCGGAGTAGTGAGTTTTAACCTTGCTCACTGGGATCCCGCGGACGCGGGCGCGGTCTTGGACCACGTTTACGGTATTGCGGTGCGGACTGGGCTGCACTGCTCTCCCTGGGCGCACCAGGCCATAGGGACTTTCCCTGCGGGTTGCATTCGCTTTAGCCCGGGTTACTTCAACACCCTTGAGGAAATCGAGCAGGCGGTGGCCGCGGTAAGGGATTTGGCAGCATCTGCATAGGTGTTCCCCGCAGGGTGGAACCGATCAACTTGGATTGGGTTCAGACTGCCCCGGCAGGACGGGAAGGCGCCTGTGCTGGGGTCTATAAGGAAGTGAAGGGGGAGGGAGTAGCCGGCGTGGCCGAGAGCGAGGGATAGGCGCCGTTCACCCCTAAACGGAGAGGGAGGGCAGACCAGAAGGATGAGGTATAAGGGGATCGAGCTGCCGGAAATCACCCGGGGCATCGCCAGGGACAGCACCGAGCTCATCGGAAATACTCCCTTGGTCAGGCTGAACCGGATTACGGCCGGATCAAAGGCGCAGGTATTGGCGAAGTTGGAATCCTTCAATCCCCTCGGAAGCGTTAAGGACCGCATCGGCGTGGCCATGATCCTGGATGCAGAAGAGAAAGGTCTGATCGATAAGGACACGGTGATCATCGAGCCGACCAGCGGCAATACCGGCATAGCCCTGGCCTTTGTGTGCGCGGCGAGAGGATACCGCCTGATTCTGACCATGCCCGATACTATGTCGCTGGAGCGTCGGCAGCTTTTGGCCGTTCTGGGGGCAGAACTGGTATTGACGCCCGGAGCGGAGGGAATGAAAGGGGCGGTAAGAAAGGCGGAAGAATTGACGCGCGCGACCCCCAATTCCTTTATGCCGCAGCAATTCCGCAACCCCGCCAACCCGGAGATCCACCGGTTGACTACGGCGGAAGAGATCTGGCGCGACACCCAGGGGCAGGTGGACATCCTGGTGGCCGGGGTGGGGACGGGAGGAACGCTTACCGGCGTGGCGGAAGTTATCAAGAGCCGCAAGCCGGGATTTCGCGCCATCGCCGTGGAACCGGCAGATTCCCCCGTGCTCTCCGGCGGCCGGCCGGGACCGCACAAGATCCAGGGCATCGGTGCCGGCTTTGTGCCCGAAGTACTGCGGGTAGAGCTTGTTGACGAAATCATTCGGGTCCGCCACGAGGATGCGGGCCTGATGGCCAGGCGCCTGGCACGAGAAGAAGGAATTCTGGCGGGCATATCTTCGGGTGCTGCCGCCTGGGCCGCCTTGCAGGTGGCAGAGAGGCCCGAAAACGAGGGCAAATTGATTGTGGTTGTTCTGCCCGATACCGGGGAGCGTTACCTCAGCACCTGGCTTTTTAGGGATAGCCAGACGGGATAAATGCACCACTAATCTTGGGGACAGCAGGCTGATCCTCACGGCAATTGTTTATGAGGTGATTGGGAAGATGAACAGGGAAACCATTGGCCTATCGGATATGAGAGGTCTAGAGGAAGTAACATGCGCCCGCTTTTCGGAGGAGGGATGGGTTACAGGTTCAGTTCACGTCCCTTACGAGATGGAGCTGACACTCTATGTAAATCAGCAGGAACTCGTTACCGTCCTATGCACTCCAACCAAACTCAATTGCCTCGTCCTTGGATTCCTTTACAACGAAGGAATCATCTCCGGCATTGAGGACGTGGCAACCATGCGGGTATGTGAGGACGAATCTCTGGCCGATGTAAGACTGAAGAACCCCGAGCAAAAGTTGCCCACCCGGCGGACCCTCTCCACGGGGTGCGGTGGCGGTGCAGTTTTCAAGACTCCTGGGCAGGAGGTCGATTCGGAGCTTGTGGTTTCACCAACGGAAGTGTTATTACTGATGAGAGAGTTCCTGAAGCAAATGGAGCTCTACCGGGCAGGTGGCGGGGTGCACACTTCAGCGCTGGCCGACGGAAAAAGCCTGCTGGTTGTGGCCGAGGATATCGGCCGACACAACACTTTGGATAGAATCCAGGGCGAGTGTATGTTGAGGGGGCTATCAACCGCAGATCGGCTACTTCTGACCACCGGTCGCATTTCATCGGAGATGGTGCTCAAGGCGGCGAAGATGCGTGTCCCCGTTGTTGTTTCACTGCGTACGCCCACAGGGAGGGCGGTTTCACTGGCTTGGGGTCTGGGTATCGCTCTTGTGGGTCGTACACGCGGTAAACGTCTATCCGCCTATTCCCATCCGGAACGACTTGGCTGCCCGATCGCTGGGGAACAGGCCTGCATTCCATGACTGACGCGCGGTTGGCAAGCCGGTCCGCCGTTTGGCTGCGGGCGGCAATCAGGGATTATCGAGGCACGCGGGTGGTGGACAGTTAATGGAGGAACGCCGCAAGGTGATGGTGGCCATGAGCGGCGGAGTAGACAGCGCGGTAGCCGCCGCTTTGCTGAAGGAACAGGGGTTCGAGGTGGTGGGGGCAACCATGGAAATCTGGCCGGTGGATGCACCCCTGCCTCCCGGGGAAACCGGTTGCTGCTCCCTGGCTGCGGTCGAGGACGCTCGGAGCGTGGCCCGGGTGTTGGGGATCCCCCATTACGTGCTGAACCTCCGCTCGGTGTTTGAGCAAGAGGTGATCGATTACTTTGTCCGCGAGTACCTGGCCGGCCGCACCCCCAATCCCTGTATTGCCTGCAACCGAAAAGTAAAGTTTCAGGCCCTCCTGAGCAAGGCGCGGGCCCTGGGCCTGGATTACGTAGCTACGGGCCACTACGCCCGCCGGGAGTACGACCCGGACCGCGGTCGCTACTTGTTACGGCGGGCCAGGGACAAGCGCAAGGACCAGACCTACGTCCTCTACACCTTTACCCAGGAGCAGCTGGCCCATACCCTGCTTCCGCTGGGCGAGCTTACCAAGGAAGAAGTTCGCACTAAAGCCAGGGCCTTAGGCTTGCGGGTGGCGGACAAACCGGAAAGCCAGGAAATCTGTTTCGTCACCGTAGGAGACTACCGCCAGTTCATCCGCGCCCGGGCTCCCGAGGCGCTGAAGCCGGGACCGATAGTAGACTGCCGAGGAAAAGTGGTGGGCCAACATCGGGGTCTGGCCAACTATACCATTGGCCAGCGGAGGGGCCTGGGCCTGGCCCTGGGCTACCCGGCCTACGTTCTCGAGTTGGACCGGGAGCGCAACGCCCTGATAGTGGGGCCGGCCGAGCTGGCCTACCGCCGGGCGCTTACCGCCAGCGACAACAACTTTATCCCCTTTGATCTCCCCCCGCCGGCGCTGGAAATCGAGGCTAAGGTGCGCCATATGGCTCCCCCGGCCCGAGCCCGGTTAGAGTCCCACGGGGGAGCAACCAGGGTGGAGTTTGCCGAGCCCCAGTGGGCTATTACTCCCGGTCAGGCCGTAGTCTATTATCAAGAGGACTTGGTAGTGGGCGGCGGCACCATCGAACGGGTCCTGTAAAGGATGCTTTGGCAGGGCAGAACGGGTGGTCTGGGCGATTACCCCGCTCACTCTCGGCCCGGTTACTTTACCCTCTTCACGGTCACGCCCTGGAGTTCTGCCAGGGCTTGGCGCGGGCCCTGGGCGAAGGACCCAAGCACAAGAAGGTGGGCCTGTTCATTAGTG
Source organism: Clostridia bacterium (assembly GCA_024653205.1). Classification (NCBI taxonomy): domain Bacteria; kingdom Bacillati; phylum Bacillota; class Clostridia; species Clostridia bacterium. The sequence goes on from JANLFO010000006.1 coordinate 22,864, forward strand.
TTTTGCATAGGTTTACTTTTCCGGCCGGCCGTGCTACAATGAACGTGCAACCGCTGGGGGAGCCCTTGCGGGCTGAGAAAGTGCCTTGGCACTGACCCCTGGAACCTGACCTGGGTAATGCCAGCGTAGGGAAAGCGGTAAATCGCAGCCGCTCTCTACCGGAGCGGCCTAATTCGTTTTTGGGGAGGATAATCTCATGCCTATTTTCGAGGCGGTAAGCGAAAAGGATGTCACCCGGGCCATTGTAGGCGGTTACCTGCAGCAGTTCCAGGAGTACGCGGAAAGCGACGTTATTATCGTGGGAGCGGGACCGAGCGGCCTGATGGCCGGTCGGGAATTGGCCCGCCAAGGCTGCAAGGTGCTGCTGGTGGAGCGTAACAATTACCTGGGCGGTGGCTTCTGGATCGGCGGCTACCTCATGAACAAGGTCACCCTGCGGGCCCCGGCCCACCGCCTGCTCGACGAGCTGGGAGTGCCCTACCAGGAGGCGGTGCGCGGTCTTTACGTCGCCGACGGGCCGCATGCCTGTTCCAAGCTTATCGCCGCCGCCTGCGATGCCGGGGTGAAGGTGGCCAACATGACCCTGTTTGACGACCTGGTGGTGCGGGAGAACGGCCGCATCGGCGGGGTGGTGATCAACTGGACGCCCATCAGTGCCCTGCCGCGGGAAATCACCTGCGTGGACCCGGTGGCCCTGGAGGCCAGGGTGGTCATAGACGCCACGGGCCACGACGCCGTGGTGGTGAAAAAGGCGGAGGAGCGGGGCATGATCAAGACCGTGGGCTTCGGCGCCATGTGGGTGGACCGCTCCGAGGACCTAATAGTGGAACACACGGGCGAGGTGCTCCCCGGCTTGGTGGTTTCGGGCATGGCGGTTTCCACCACCTTCGGTCTTCCCCGCATGGGCCCCACCTTCGGCGCCATGCTGCTTTCCGGGCAGAAAGCCGCCCGGGTGGTGCAGGAGGTTCTGGCCCGGAAGAGTTGAGCTGCGATGCGCATCCTGCTTTACGCCGAACCGCGGGTAGAGAACCTTAGAGAAGAAGAGCTGGCCGCCTACCTGGCCGCCCTCTGTCCCTGGGCGAAAGTAGAGTTGCGGCCGGAATTCGTCCGTTACTGGCTGGAAAGGCTGCCGAAGACAGACAGGGAGGCGCGACTGGAAGATCTGGCCTCGGCCTGGGCCGAGGCCAGGTTGGGTCCTTCCGGCCGCCGGCGCCAACCGCCCCTGCCTCCGGAAACAGCCTACGAGCGGCGCCGCCTTACCGATCCGGCCGGCCGGGCGATGGGGATTCTTTACGAGGGTTTGAGGGTCATGGCCGTCCTTCGGGCGCTGATCGCGCCCGAGGAGCGTACCCGGAAGCACCTACACCTGGTACTGACCAATCAGCTGCTGGCCACCCCGGATCCCGGCGGCCGGTATCACTGCCGGGTAGTGCTTTTCGGTTACCCCTGCATTGTTTCCACTTCCGGAGCCGTAGAGGGCCCGGCCAAGCCGCGGGCGTATTATCTGGCCAGGCAGCAAGGTTACTTGCTGGGTTTGGCCGGCGCGGAATTGGCCGCCTACGCGGCTCTGGATCCTCAGAGTTACCTCGACTACGACGATCCCCGCCTCACGGAAGTCCTAAAAGGGTTTCTGGCCCAGGCCGTGGCCTACCGCCTGCGGGGCGATCCCTTCTGCTCTGACCTTTATTGCCGGCTGTTTAACCCCCACTGGCAGGAGGAAATGCTCCGCTCCCAGCTTCCAGGCCCTTACGAGTTTTGCCCGACCTGCCGCAAGCTCTTCCTTTCCGGCCCGGGAGACGAAAACGGCCCCGGGTGAGATCATCCTTTCCCGGGGCCGCCTCGCATCTCAGATGGCCACTACCTGCGTTACCTCCGGAACCTCCCGCCTGAGGGTGCGCTCGATACCTTGCTTCAGGGTCAGGGTAGCCATGGGACACCCGCCGCAGGCACCGGTGAGACGAACGGTAACCACTCCGTTGTCGTTGACGCCGACCAGTTCCACGTCGCCGCCGTCGGCCTGGAGCGAGGGCCGGATTTTCGCCAACGCGGCTTCCACTTTCTCCTTCATCAGGCTTCTCCACCACCTTTCCAGAGCCTTGCTCCTATTGTACCACAAACCGTCTTTGGGGGAGAAAAAATTGGGGCCGCGGAAGGAGTTGGGGCCTGCCCGGACAAAAAGAATCTAGGCGCGAGGCCTTCGTTCCGACTAACCGAATAGGAGGCGGTGGTTAATGGGGGTGCTAGGAGTAGGCATCGTCGGCGGCGGCCACGGGGGTCGAGCAATACTGCAGGCCCTGCAGGGCATGGCCGATGTGCGCGTGGTAGGGATTGCGGACATCAACCCGGAGGCGCCGGGATTGATTCTGGCACGACAGATGGGCCTGGCGGTGTTCGAGGATTTTCATTCTCTTTTGGCCCAGCCCGGCCTGGAAGTAGTCTTTGAGGTTACCGGCCGGGAACAAGTGCTTTCTCTGGTGAAACAGGACTGCCCGCCGGATGTGACCCTGGTAGACGCTCGGGCGGCCTGGCTCATGAGCACCCTGGTGGAGGCGCGGGAGAGAATGCTGGTGGAGCTGGAGGGCCGGGCGCGAGAGCTGGCAAATACCGCCCAGTCTTTGTCCCAGGCGGTAGAGCAGTTGGTAGCCGCCACCGAGGAGATGGCCGCCGGAGCGGAGAGCCTGGCCCGGCAGAGCGAACAGCTCAACGAGACCGCCAACCAGGCACGCAACCACCTTAAGGAGACAGACAAGATCCTGAACTTCATCCGTATGGTGGCCGAACAAACCAAGCTTCTGGGGTTGAACGCGGCCATCGAGGCGGCGCGGGCGGGAGAGCACGGCCGAGGCTTTACCGTGGTGGCCCAAGAAGTGCGTAAGCTGGCGGAAAATAGCACCGCTTCGGCCGATCAGATCGGCAGCATCCTGCAGAATATAGAGGGGTCGGTGGTAGGCATTCTCCGGGCCGCAGAAGAGATGTCCCAGGTGATCCAGAGGCAGGCCGCGGTAACCCGCCAGGTAGCCGCCAACACCCAGCAGCTAGGCGGCACCGCCGAGGGGCTTTCCCGCCTGGCGGAGCATCTGGCAAGCTTAAGCTAATCCCGGTATAGAGCTGCGCCCAGGTACACCGGGCCCTGGTATTGAGGTCGGGGAGTATCGGTCACCTCCAGCCGGATCAGGGCGGAAAGGTACCAAGGCCCGGAAGGAGGACGGTCGGGTAGGAAGGCCCGGGCCTGAGGATACTCTTCGGCCACGAAGGAGGTGTTTTCCAACTCATAGCGGTGGAAGGCGGGGAGCAGGTCCGTGGGGGTGAGCCCCATGTCCAGCAGGGCCCGGAGCCAGCCGTGCCACTTCACGAGATCGGTTTCCAGCCTGGTGAGGCCGAAGTACACGGCCGCGCCCGGGCCGGTCAAGGCCTCGGCGCAGCGGGAGAGGAACAGGAGAAACCCCTGACGGGTTTCCACCGGGTCGGTTAGCACGGCGTCGAAGCGCCGGCAGTAATTCTCCGGCAAGGGTTCCTGGACGTCGTACGTCTCGGCGCGGAAGTTGGCCCACCCGCGGCTCCGGGCGGTGCGGTTCAGGAATTCCACCAGGCGGGAGTCGATCTCCAGCACGCGGATTTCTCCGGCCAGCCCGGTGAGTCCGGCGGCCAGGCTGGTGAGATCGTCATCCCCCAGGAAAAGCAGGCTCCGACCTTCCAGGTCTGCCCTTCGATACATGAACAGCACCCGGGCCAGGGCGTCACGGGCGCCGATGTAGCCCTGGTCAAAGTTCAGGGACGGCGCCGGCCGGGAGGCGGCGAGCGCCTCCCATTCGGGCAAGACCCGTGCGAACAGGCCGCGGGGCACCATGCCTTTTCCCTCACAGGCGGGGCATTCCCATTCCTGGCGGGGGAGCAGGCCGGAGGCCTGCCGGCGGCCTTCCGGGCTCAAGGCGAGGGCCCCGTCGGTTGTGTATTCGAGCAGCCCCTGACGGGCCATCTCCTCCAAGGTGCCGGCAAAAGCGGCCAGATCCCCGTCCTGGAGGCTGACCAACTGCCAGAAGGTCGCGGGGCCGTGCAGCAAGGCGCGGAGGATTTGCCGACGCAGGCGCTCCAAGGTTACCCCCTCCCTCCCACCTTCACTGTTTATAACAGAGGCGGGTTTGCACTGTCAAGAAAGCAAGACACTGAGTTATCCCCGGTTTTCCGGCGGCAGTCCTGGTTTCGCCGAGTGCCTAAAGCGTGCCGGGTACCGAACTTCGGTGAGAGCGAGGGCGGAGGCGGGCCGAAGGCCACGGACGGCCCGAAGCCGAGCCGTATTACATGCCGGTGCTTTTCGCGGGTGGCCCTTGCGGAAAGAGGGCAACGGGGTCTTGCAAAGGGGTGGTAAGTGGTGCGTTGCAGGATAGAAGGCGGTCAGCCTTTACAGGGGGTAGTGCGGGTCAGCGGAAGCAAGAACGCCGCCCTGGCGATTATTGCCGCTGCCTGCCTGGCACCGGGGATGACCCGTCTGGAGAACGTACCGGCCATCCGGGACGTGGAAGTCATGATAGCCATATTACAGGCCCTGGGCGTGGAAGCCCAATGGGTAGGAGCCGGATGCCTTTCTCTGCGTGTGCCCTCGGGGCTGGGCACCGAGGTTCCTCTGCCCGAGGCCAAGCAGATACGGGCTTCAAGCCTTTTCCTGGGAGCGCTGGCGGCCGCCCGGGGCCAGGCCGAGGTGCCCTTCCCCGGAGGTTGTAACCTCGGCCCGCGCCCGCTGGACCTTCACCTTAAGGGGCTGGCCGCCTTGGGGGTAAGGCTAGAGGTAGAGCACGGGGTCATACGGGCCACGGCTTCGGAAATGACCGGGGCGCGGATTTATCTCGACTTTCCCAGCGTGGGGGCCACGGAAAACCTGATGATGGCCGCCTGCCAGGCGCGGGGGGCCACGGTGATCGAGAATGCGGCCAAGGAGCCGGAAATAGTTGATCTGGCCAATTTCCTGAACTCCATGGGAGCAAGGATCCGCGGGGCGGGCACCGACGTGATTCGGGTGGAGGGCCCTACGGAGTGGCGGCCGAGTTCCTATGCGGTTATTCCGGACCGGATCGAGGCCGGCACCTTCCTTATCCTGGGGGCAATGGGCGGCGGCCCCTTACGGGTAGAGAACGTCATCCCCACTCACCTGCAGTCGGTGGTGGCCAAGCTACGGGAAGCCGGAGCCACGGTGGAAGAGAAAGAAGGGGGACTGGAGGTGGCCCGGCAGGGACCGCTGAGCGCCGTGAACGTGAAGACCATGCCCTATCCGGGCTTTCCTACCGACCTGCAGCCGCCTATGCTGGTGCTCCTCTCCCAGGCCGAAGGAACCAGTGTGGTGGTGGAGACGGTTTTCGACACCCGCTTTCAGGTGGTGCAGGAACTACAGCGTATGGGGGCCAATATACGTGTGGAGGGGTCCACGGCGGTGGTGGTGGGCAGAAGTCTCCTGCAGGGCGCGGAAGTGCATGTGCCCGACCTGCGGGCCGGCGCGGCCCTCACCCTGGCCGGGCTTCTGGCCCGGGGAGTGACAACCCTCACAGGAGCCTCTTGTCTGGAAAGAGGCTACGAACAGTGGTGGTCCAAGTTGGCCGGCATCGGTGCCCGTTTGGAGCTGCTTACCTCCTGAAAGGGTACATGCCCTTGGCTCGCGCGGGGAAAGCTAGGGATCGGAGGCGTAACCCACCATGGATAATTTCCGATCGGCTTTCCCCCGCCGCCGGACGGCGCTCTTAAGTTACCTGGTCATTGCGCTGGTGGCCGCCGTGGCCGGCGCGGTATTTGCCTTGGCTCTAACCCCTTACCTTGGTCCGGCGCTGCTGGGACGGGCACCGACCGGAGAAAATTCTCCTTCTACCCGGGATGACACATCCGGATACGAACCGGTGGCTCTTCCCAATTCGGCCCTGCAGTCTCCGGCGGTGACCATAGCCGAGCGGGTGGGGCCCACGGTGGTAGGGGTCACCAATCTTAAGGGGTACGACCTATATCGCCGGCCGGTAGTGGTCAGCGGTTCGGGCACGGTAATAGACGGGCAGAAGGGCTACATCGTCACCAATTACCACGTAGTGGAAGGCTTCCGCGGCCTATTGATAACCGTGGACGGCGGGCGCGAATACGAGGCCCGCCTGGTGGGAGGGGATCCGCAGACCGATTTGGCCGTACTCCAAGCTCGGGCGCCCGGGCTGCGGAGCGCGACCTTGGGCGATTCCGGCCGCCTTCGGGTGGGAGAAATGGTGGCGGCGGTGGGTAATCCTCTGGGGAGACAGTTTGCCCGTTCGGTCACCGTAGGGGTGGTGAGCGCCTTGGATCGCGATATTTCCGTGGAGAGCCGGCCCGGGGAGGAAATCACCCTGCGCGTGATCCAGACCGACGCCGCCATCAATCCGGGCAATAGCGGCGGCCCCTTGGTGAATGCCCGCGGAGAGGTGATCGGGATCACCAGCGTGAAGATCGCCGCGCCGGCGGTAGAGGGAATGGGCTTCGCCATACCCATCAACGACGCGCGGCCGGTGATCGGGCGGCTCATCCGCGACGGCAAGGTGCGGCGGGTCTCCCTGGGCCTGAGCTGCACCGCGGTTAGCTCCGGAGTGGCCAAGTGGTACGACCTGGAACGGGGCCTAATGATAAAGGGAGTGCTGCCGGAGGGGCCGGCGGACCGGGCGGGCTTAAGACCCGGAGACGTAATTGTAAGCGTAGAGGGCCGGCCGGTGTGGCGACCGGGGGACCTGGAGGAGGTACTGGCTGCTAAAGAGGCCGGGCAACGAATTCGGGTGCGGGTGGCAAGAGGCGGGCGACAGGAGGAGGTCACGCTGGAGGTAAGTGAAGTAGAAACCGGGGCAGGGGGAGCAACGCGGCAGGGCCGACCGGGGATCTACTAGCTATGGGGAAACCAGGAGACAAGGAACTTTGCCCATCGAGGAGGCCGTAAAGGGGGAGGTACTTGCTGGCCAAGCTAACGGACCGGGCTCATACGGACAAGTTATTGACACCCGCAGCCCTGGCAGCCGATTTCGGTGCCGGCTCTCCGGTGGCGCAAGAGGCGTTAAAGAGTCTTTATCGGGCGCTGGTCAGCAGTTCTTCTCCCGCGGTTAAGAGGAGCTTCGAGCAATGGGTTAAGCAGTTCGGCGCCGCCGGCGCTTTTCCGGAGAGGTTAAAAGGCACGGCCCTCGCTCGGCTCGGCCGTAGGCTAGGCCTAGAGGAAGGGCCTGAGCACCCTTCGGCGTTTCTCTTTGCCCTTCACACTTACTTTGCCGCCTTGGCCGAGTTTCTGGCCGTGCAGGCGGCCACTTGCTTTGCCTTCCCTCACCTGGGCCGGGAACCAGTGGAGGCGGCGGGTTGCTCGCCCCAAGCCCTACTGGCCTATCTTCGGAAAAACCTCGTCGAGGGCGGAGTCTTCCGCGCCTTCCGCCTCAAGGTTTTTCCGGACGGCCACCCTTTCCATTGGTACCTGGAGGTATGGGATGAGGCGCTCGCCTCTGCCCTGGGCCGGATGCTGGACAGGTTGGCCGGCTACTCCTTGGTTTCCCCGGAGACGGCATCGCAAGGCCCTCGGGACTTCCTCAAGAGGCTTTATCAGCAACTCGTGCCCTCTGCCATCCGCCATGGCCTGGGCGAGTACTATACTCCGGACTGGCTGGCCTGCCGTCTTCTGGAGCGCCTGGAGGAAGGCAGCGCCTCCGGCCTCACGGACAAACGATTTCTTGACCCATGCTGCGGTTCCGGTACGTTTCTGGTACTGCTGATTTGCCGTCTACGGGAGCAGGCGCTAAAAAGTAACCTTTCCCCGGGTGAACTCCTGCAAACCATCCTTCGGAACGTGGTGGGCTTGGACCTCAACCCCCTGGCGGTGATCTCCGCCCGCGCCAACTACCTTTTGGCCGTGGCCGACCTTCTGCCCTGCCGCCGGGAAGAGGTGGAGATCCCCGTCTATCGGGTAGACGCTATACTCCCCCCTACTCGGCCAAATTCCTCGGGAAGCAAGCGAGCCGCTACTTCCTCGTTGCCTTGGTTGGCGGAGGGCCGGTTCGATTACGTGGTAGGCAACCCTCCCTGGGTAAACTGGGAGAGCCTGCCCGAAGACTATCGGGCGGCTACCCGGCCCCTGTGGGAGTACTACGGCCTCTTTCCCCACGGCGGTATGGACGCCATCCTGGGGAAAGGCAAAAAGGATCTCTCCATGCTCCTCACCTACGTGGCCCTGGACCGCTACCTTAAGCCCGGGGGAAAGCTGGGCTTTATCATTACCCAGTCGGCCTTTAAGACCTCCGGGGCCGGACAGGGCTTTCGCCGCCTCACCCTGCCGGACGGAACCCCGGTAAGGGTGCAGGCGGTAGAGGATCTCACCGAGCTCCGCCCTTTTGAGGGTGCGAATAACCGTACTTGCCTGATGCTCCTGGAGAAAGGCCGGCCTAACCGTTACCCCGTGCCCTACTACTACTGGCAGAAGGTTGGCCCGGCAGAACCGGCGGAGGAGTTGACTCTGGAGGAGGTATTAGGCTGGGTCCGGGTGCACCGGCTCGAGGCCGAGCCGGTAGCCGCGGAGGACCCCACTTCGGCCTGGATCACCGGGAGCCGGGGCGCGGTGCGGGCCTTGCGCAAGATCCTGGGGCCCTCGGCCTACCGGGCCCACGAAGGCCTTAATACCGGTGGGGCCAACGGGGTCTACTGGGTGGAGGTGGTGGCCCCCGGACCGGACGGGCTGGTGAGGATAACCAACGTTACCCGCGGGGCCAAACGTCGGGTGGAGAGGATCACCACCGTCGTGGAGGGTGAACTGCTCTGTCCCCTCCTGCGGGCCGCGGAGGTGGAGCGTTGGCGGGCCGCACCTTCGGCCTATGTCCTGGTAGTCCAAGACCCGGTGCGGCGCCGGGGTCTTCCCGAGGAGGAGATGCTCCGCCGCTACCCTCGCGCCTATGCCTACCTTAAGCGCTTTGAGGCGGTGCTGCGGCGGCGGGCGGCCTTCTGGCGTTACTTTACCCGCAAGGAAGGAGATAGGGTAGTGGAAACCGGGCCGTTCTACTCCCTGTTCGACGTGGGGACCTACACCTTCGCCCCCTATAAAGTAGTCTGGCCGAGAATCGCCTCGGAAATCCGGGCGGCGGTGGTTGCCCCCGAGGAAAGTAAGCCCGTGATTCCCCAGGAAACGGTAACCTTTGTATCCACCGAGGACCTCGAGGAGGCCCACTACCTTTGCGCCCTCCTTAACTCCTCGCTTTTCAACCTTGCCGCTCGGGCCCATTCCCAAAGAGGAGGGAAAAGCTTCGGCTCCGGACATCTCTTGACCCACATCCGGGTGCCGAAGTTCGACCGGGCGTCCGCGGTGCACCGGGGCCTGGCGGAGCTTTCCCGGCGGGCCCATGTCCTAAGGGCGCGGGGCGACTCCCGGGGGCTGGCCGGGGTGGAGGCGGAGATCGACCGGCTTACGGAGGAGCTTTGGGGCTTGAACCCGGCCGAGTTGGAGGAAATCCGGGCCGGAAGCAATGCCAGCCGGCAATAGGAAGCCCCTCGCCTCCCTGCCCATCGGGCCATGGGGGCCGAATTAACCCCGGCTCCGCCGGTGGTCTTGGCTCAACGGGATGGCGAAAGTATCACCCGGGCGTCAGGTTGCCGTTGAAACTCACGAATCGAAGGGACAACCAAACGTGTCGGTAAAGCCCGGTAGGGATCAGCCGGAGTTAGGGGGGAGAACGGGATGCCGTCGGTGCGGCGCGATCAAAGAGTGGCCATGCGCTTTATCTTCTTGATGGGTCTGGTCAGCCTGTTGGCGGACATGACCTACGAGGGCGGCCACAGCATTACCGGGCCTTTTCTCTCCATACTCGGTGCCGGCCCGGCCGCCATCGGCTTGGTGAGCGGGCTGGGGGAGTTTGTGGGCTACGCCTTGCGTCTCCTGTCGGGGTACCTGGCCGACCGGACCCGGCAGTACTGGCCGATGACCATTCTGGGCTACGGACTTAACCTGGTGGCCGTGCCGCTGCTGGGCCTGGTCGGCCGCTGGGAGGTGGCCGCCGGTTTGGTGGTGGCGGAGCGGCTCGGCAAAGCCCTGCGCACCCCGGCGCGGGACGTCATGCTTTCTTACGCCACGCGCCGGGTCGGTACCGGCTGGGGCTTCGGCTTGCACGAACTCATGGATCAAATTGGGGCGGTGACCGGCCCCCTGCTGGTCGCTTCCGTGCTCTACTTTCGGGCTGCCGCCTACCGGGCGGCCTTCCTGACCCTGTTGGCTCCGGCCGGGGCGGCCCTGGCGGTTCTGCTCCTTTCCCGGGCCCTATATCCCGACCCGCGGGGGCTGGAACCCGAAGCCGCGACAGACGGCGATAACAGGGCGGAAAGAAGAGTGCCGACGGTCCTGTGGTTCTATCTGCTCTTCACGGGCTTTAGCATTGCCGGTTACGCCCATTTTCAGTTGGTCTCCTATCACTTTAAGGTTCAGGCCGTGGTACCGGAGGCGCAAATACCCCTGCTTTTCGCCCTGGCCATGGGAGTGGATGCCCTGGTGGCCCTGCCCGTCGGTCGCCTGTTTGACCGAAGGGGCCTTGCCACTCTGGTCTTGCTGCCGCTCTTCACCCTGCCCGTTCCCTTCCTGGTTTTCTCCTCCTCCTACGCGCTGGTTCTGCCGGGCGTGGTTCTTTGGGGCGCGGCTATGGGGGTTCAGGAAACCGTGATGCGGGCCGCTCTCGCAGAAATCGTACCTCCCGAGCGGCGGGGCCTGGCCTACGGCCTGTTCAACGCCGTTTACGGCCTGTCCTGGTTCCTCGGCAGTACCGCCCTGGGAGTCGCCTACGGTCTGGGTGCGCCCTACGTGATGCTCCTGGCCGGAGCCCTAGAAGTGCTTTCCCTGCCCTTTCTTTATCTACTTAGCTCGTCCCTGCGTCGGGAGTAGTGAGCAGGGCTGCCTGGGACTGCCCAGGGCAAAGTGCCCAAGCAGCATGGCGATAACTCGAGGGCAGTTCGCCCCTGGCGGATCCCCAGGTTGCCCTCGCGGCGGTCCTGGTTCCACCGAGCACTTAAAGGCTTGCCGGGTACCGAACTCGCGGAGGGCGAGGGTGGAGGACTGGCGCCTGGGTCTCTGGCTGGCCGAGGCCGAGCTGGCGCCACGGATGGGTTCCGACTGGGTGCCTGCGCGGTAAGCCTTCCCGCGCCGTAGTTCGGTCGACGGGCGACCGGTACGAGGGGAAGCCACCCAGGGCTGCCGGCAGGGCAAACTGGGGATTCGCCGGGTGCGGCCGGGGTTGACAGGACCTGGCCCTGGCAGATAGAATGGGAAACGACGAGTAGTACATGTCTATATAGTTATAAAGCCATAGATCTTTGCGAAGCTCCTTATTCGTCCCGAGGGCGAATTTGTGGGGTCAAGGAGGAGGCGCCAAGCGTGGAGATTAAGGTATTGGGACCGGGCTGCAAGAACTGTCAGGCGGTGGAGGCCAGGGTGAAGGAAGTGCTGGCCGAACTGGGAATCAGCGCCGAGGTGCACAAAGTCACCGATCTGCGGGAGATCATGGAGTACGACATATTGACGACGCCCGGGCTGGTGATCAACGGCAAGGTCAAGGTCTTCGGCCGGGTGCCCAGCCACGACGAGATTCGGGAGTGGATAGCCGCCGAGCAGCAGTAACGAGGCAAGAAGGGTAGGCGCTGGATTTGCTTTGCAAGGGAGAGCGGCACCTCGGGGCACGTGGGCAAGGAAGATAGGCTACAGAGCTCCCTGGGCGAGGAGGCGGATTTGTCGTGGCAAAAGTAAAGATCGTCTACTGCCGGGTTTGAGGCTACGCCGAACACGCCGCCAGGATGGCGGCAGCCATTGAGTCCACCCTGGGTCTAGAAGTGCAACTGGTGGAAGGTAAGGGCGGCATCTTCGAAGTATGGTGGGAGGACACCCAGATTTACAGTAACGCCGGCCGGTGCGGCCTGCTCCCGGAGGCGGAGGAACTGCTGGAGAGCCTGGAAGCCCACCTAGATACCTGCGGGCGGGCGGCTTCGGCAGGGGAGGCGGGTCCGTCGCCGGGCGGCCAGGGGGCGGAGCCCTGCTGCCAAGGGAGCTTGAGCGCCCTGGCGGCCGGCGGGTGTTGCGGCCCTACCGCCACCGGAGGTTGCGACGCGGTCGCCACCCGGGAGGCAGGCCCCAGGCGTCTGCGGGTGGAGTTCCTTTACCTGGACCGGGAGCAATGCTCGCGCTGCCGCGAAACGGAGCGGGTGCTGGAGGAGGCCCTGGGCGAGGTGGGGCCAGTCCTGCGCACCACGGGGATAGAGTTGGAGGTGCACAAGGTCCATGTTCAGACCGAGGAGCAAGCCCGGCGGCTGGGGCTGGTCAGTTCCCCCTCCATCCGGGTGAACGGCCGCGACCTCGTGGGGGAGTTGCGGGAGAGCCGGTGCGATTGCTGTAGCGACCTCTGCGGCGACGAGGTAGATTGCCGGGTCTGGATTTACCAAGGAAAGGAGTACGATGTTCCGCCTAAAGCCCTGTTGGTGGAGGCCCTGCTGCGGGCGGTCTACGGCGGCGAACCGGCCGGACCGCCTCCGGCGCCGGGGAAACTCCCGGATAACCTGCGCCGTTTCTTCCGCGGCCGTCGGGCAAGCGGTCAGGCGAGCGGCGGGGCTTGCGGCTGCGAATAAGGGGGGTGGGTATGGGTGGGCGAAGCGACGATTGCCAGGCTTTCCCTCTTAGACCGTTTGCTGACTCTGTGGATCTTCTTGGCCATGGTGTTAGGCGTGGGGCTGGGTTACGTTTTCCCGGGGCTGGCCGATTTCCTGGACCGGCTGTCCATAGGCACCACCTCCATTCCCATCGCCATCGGCCTCATCGTTATGATGTATCCCCCCCTGGCCAAGGTGAACTACCGCGAGCTGGGCAAAGTCTTCCGTAACCGCAAGGTGCTGGCCCTTTCCCTGGTGCAGAACTGGATCATCGGCCCCATTCTCATGTTCATCCTGGCGATAGTCTTTTTGCATAACTATCCCGAGTACATGGTAGGGCTCATCCTCATCGGGCTGGCGCGCTGCATCGCCATGGTAATCGTCTGGAACAGTCTGGCGCGCGGAAATACCGAGTACGCCGCCGCCCTGGTGGCCTTCAATTCCATCTTTCAGGTGATCTTTTACTCTATCTACGCCTACATCTTCATTACCGTCCTGCCTACCTGGATCGGCCTGGCCGGCATGGAGGTGCACGTAACCATAGCTGAGGTGGCCACCAGCGTGTTGATCTACCTGGGCATTCCCTTTGCCGCGGGGCTTTTGACCCGGCTGTTCCTGGAGCCGGCCAAGGGGAGGGAGTGGTATGAGAAGCGCTTCGTGCCCAAGATCAGCCCCCTGGCCCTCATCGCCCTGCTCTTTACCATCGTGGTAATGTTTTCCCTCAAGGGCGAGTACATCGTGAAGCTTCCCCTGGACGTGGGGCGGGTGGCCCTGCCGCTTCTCGTCTACTTTGTGGTCATGTTCCTGGCGTCTTTCTTCCTTAGCCTGCGCCTGGGCGTGAACTATGCCCAGACCGCGAGCCTCTCTTTCACCGCCGCCAGCAACAACTTCGAGCTGGCCATTGCCGTGGCGGTGGCGGTCTTCGGCATCGAATCCGGGCAGGCCTTTGCGGCGGTGATCGGGCCGCTGATCGAGGTGCCGGTGATGATCAGCCTGGTTAACGTGGCCCTGGCCTTTTCTCGAAGGTATTACACTCCGGAGGGGCTGCCCAAGCTGCGGCCGGTGGCGGCAAGGTCAAGCTGAAGCGGGGGGGCAGAGGGCCCGAACCGGGCCTTCGGGCAGCTCGGGCATGTCTTCCGTGGAATTCTCGGTGGGCACGCCCTCTAGCCTGGGAGCCCGACTCGGGCCTCGGGTGCCAAAGTATTAAATAGTTGACGATGGGCGGAAGCTTGTACGCTAATTCTTTTTGGGAGAGAGGGGCCCATGCCGATTAATGAGCGTACCTTGCAGTTACAGGCCGATCTTCTGAAGGCGCTGGCCCATCCCACGCGCCTGCGCATCCTGGAGTACCTGCGCGACGGTGAGCGCTGCGTCTGCGAGATTACCGAGCAGCTTGAACTGGAGCAGGCCAACGTTTCGCAGCACCTGGCAGTGCTCAAGCGCCAGGACTTGGTGAGCTCGCGCAAAGACGGCCTGCGCGTGCTTTACCGCATCAACTACCCGGAAATCTACGAGCTTCTGCAGACTGCCAAGCGTATACTTCACCTGCAGGCCAAGGCGACGGTTGCCATTCTGGAAGAAATAGATTAAGTAGATAAGATTAAGGTCGGACAGGGCTCTAGTTCTGCCGTAGAAGGCTCAACACTAGGCAGGTAGAGGTCATAGTCATAGGGCGGGAGGTTGACGAAAGAGGAAGCTATCGTAGGGCGCGGTATATAAGTAGATACGAATATAGCAGTCTTGCTAAAGGGCGTTTCTAGGTAGAGGCACACCTGGTATAGGCGAACACGGCACTACCAGATGAGACGCACATTCTTGTCACTTCCTAAGGAGGCCTGGGAAAATGGCGATAGTATTGGAAATGCTTAGGAGTGGCGTTGCGGAGCTGGGCGAGTACCTTTCTGCCCACGTTCTGGGCTGTTTGGTTCCCGCCTTCTTCATTGCCGGGGGGATCGCCGCTCTGGTGAGTACCGGCGCGGTGCTGAAGTACTTCGGACCTACTGCCAAGAAGTACGTCTCCTACGGGGTAGCCTCGGTTTCGGGAACAGTGTTGGCGGTGTGTTCCTGCACCATTCTGCCCCTTTTCGGCGGGATCTATCGGAAAGGAGCCGGTCTGGGTCCGGCCATTACCTTTCTTTATTCCGGGCCGGCCATCAATCTTCTGGCCATCGTGCTTACCGCCCGGGCCATAGGCCTTTCCATGGGCGTGGCCCGGGGAGCCGGGGCCATCGCGCTTTCTATAATCATCGGCCTGGCCATGGCCGCCGCCTTCCGGCGGGAGGAACTGGCCAAGGTGGCCAAGCAATCGGTCTTCGGCGTGGAGGCGGTGAGCAAGAGCCCCTGGCTCTATCTCTCCTTCTTCGGGGTGTTGGTGGCCATCCTGCTGGTAGGTACTTCCAAGGCTCCGGGGTGGGGGAAGGTGGCGGTGGTGATCGCCCTGGCCAATACCCTGGCATTGATTGCCTCGCAGTGGCTCGCGCCGGAGGAGGTCAAGACCTGGTTCGGGGAAACCGCCAAGCTGGCCCGGCAGATCTTTCCGGTGCTCCTTGTCGGGGTGTTTGTGGCCGGCATGATCAAGGCGGTGCTGCCGCCGGAGTGCGTGGTGGCCTACGTGGGCGGCAATACTTTGTCCGCCAACCTGCTGGCCGCGGTGGCAGGGGCGCTAATGTACTTCTCCACCCTGACCGAGGTGCCGATCATCAAGGCCCTTACCGACCTGGGCATGGCCAAGGGGCCGGCCCTGGCCCTGTTGCTTTCCGGGCCGGCGGTAAGCCTGCCCAACATGTTGGTGGTGGGGCGGATCATGGGGGCCAGGAAGACCGTACTCTACGTGGCTCTGGTAGTGGGGCTCTCCACCCTGCTGGGCCTGTGCTACGGCGCCATTGCCGGTTAGTGCCTGCGCCACCTATGTCTAAGCTAACGGAAGGGAGGCGAGCCGGTCGCAGCTACACCTCGGTTCGGGTGGGCTGGTCAGCGGGGAGGATGTAGGTGTTCAGGCGTAATGTAGGTTCTAGGGCGTAAGTTCATAGGGCTGAGAAAGGGGGCAGACGGTGCGGAAACTGGCTCAAAAGATGCGAAGTATTCTCGGGCTGGGCACGCAACCGGTGGCGGTCAACTTCTACCGGGCCCAGGAGGCGCTGACGCAGGAGCGCACGCCCGAGAAGCTCAGGTACTGCCAGGCGCTTATGAAGGCGCGGGAAGGAGAGAGGGTGATACTCACACTGGACAACCTCTCCTGCCCGGCGGCGTTCGGCTTCCGGCCCTTGCCGGAAAAGATCGCCTCCTGAGAAATGCTGGTGGCCTGGAGCAGCGGGAAAGCGCCACTTCCTCGGTCGCGGCTTTTGCCAGCAGCCCTTCCACCTCGGCGGCCCCGGCCTCATCCTGGAAGTAGGCGAGTACCGCGTAGCTATCGAGCACGTAATTCTTCACGGGCCGTCTCCTCCCGGCGCGCTTCCCTTAAGCCTTCTACCAGGGGACAGCCCTTCAGAGCCCCCCGGAAGGCCTTAACAGGATCATTGAGTATAACCTGCGTTGGGGGAGACCACAAGCAGGCCCACTGCTAAATAAATGTTTAGCCCTGTCCAGCATCCGGGGCGAACTGGATCGGCTGGTAAGCATGGCGATTGCTCGGAGGGTGGCAGGTAGCCTACCCGATCTGGTATAAAGGGAAGGTAGGGTAAAGTCGGGCCGGGTCGCCGGTGAGGCTGCGGGCCCGGGGGATCCGCGGGCCTATAGGGGCCGAGAGGCAGGGCAGGAGGGACCAAAGCATGCGCCGCATAGGCGTCGGAGTACTGGAGCTTATCGGTCGTACCCCGCTGGTACGTCTGAACCGGCTGGCCCCGCCGGGAGTTACGGTTTGCGGTAAGCTGGAGGCAGTCAATCCCGGAGGCAGCATCAAGGACCGCATCGCCCTGGCCATGATTGAGGCCGCCGAACGCGAGGGGCGGCTTGGACCGGGAACGGTGATCATCGAGCCCACCAGCGGTAACACGGGCATCGGCCTGGCCCTGGTGGCGGCAGTAAAGGGCTACCGCCTCATACTTACCATGCCCGAGAACATGAGCCTGGAGAGGCGCAGCTTGCTCAAGGCCTTCGGCGCCGAGTTGGTTTTGACCCCGGCGGCAAAAGGCATGAAAGGAGCCATAGACAGAGCCGAAGAGCTGGCCCGGGCATTTCCCCGCAGCTTCATTCCCAACCAATTCGCCAATCCCGCCAATCCGGACATTCACCGGCGCACCACCGCCGAAGAGATCTGGCAGGACACCGAGGGCCAGGTGGACATTCTGGTGGCCGGGGTGGGTACAGGGGGGACGTTGACCGGAGTGGGCGAGGTGCTAAAAGCCCGGCGGCCCACGGTGCGGGTGGTGGCCGTAGAGCCCGCCGAGTCCGCGGTGCTTTCGGGCGGCCGGCCCGGCGTACACGGAATTCAGGGGATTGGGGCGGGCTTCGTACCGCCGGTATTGAACCGGGAGATAATCGACGAGGTTCTTCCGGTCGGCGAGGATGAGGCGCGGGAAACCACCAGGCGTTTGGCCCGGGAGGAAGGGCTTTTGGTAGGCCTATCCTCCGGGGCGGCGGTGCGCGCGGCCCTGGCGGTGGCCTCCCGGCCGGAGAACCGGGGAAAGGTGGTAGTAGTCATCCTGCCGGATACCGGAGAGCGCTACCTTTCTGCCGGAGTGTTTTAGGGGCCGGCCAGGCGTTCACAAATTTGTGATATAATTAGGCCGGTCCGGACAGACCCGGGATAGGAAGGGTGGGAGCCGGGTGAAAGATATCAGACAGGGGTGGGCCCGGCGTTCGGCGCTGAGGAGGACGCTTGGCGCCCTCGCGCTGAGCCTGACCTTCTTTCTTCTGGGCCCTCTTGTCCAGGCACCGGCGGGCGCCGCAGTCCGGGCAGGGAGGCCGGAGTTTCTCAATAACCGGGCGGCGGACGTTACCGGGGTGCGGCCGCTTCGCCTGGCCGAGGTGGCTGCTCCTAACGGCCTCACCGGCCGGGGCCAAATCCTGGGCTTGGCGGATAGCGGCCTGGACGGGGGTAGCCTCTCCGATCTTCACCCCGACCTGGTAGCCTCCGGCAGCCAGAAGTCCAAGGTGGTAAAGCTACAATCCCTGGCGGGCAGAGCCGTGCCGGACGATCCTAACGGTCACGGCACCCACATGGCCGGCACCATGGCGGGTACGGGAACGGCTTCGCAGGGCCAATTTCGGGGTCTGGCACCGGAGGCCGGTCTTTACTTCCAGGCGCTCCTGAACACCGAAGGCGAGCTTAGCCCTCCGTCCGACCTTAAAGAACTCTTCGGCCCCGCCTACCAGGCCGGAGTCAGGGTTCACGTCAACGGCTGGGGCGGGGGGCTAAACGAGTATCGGGAAGCCACAGCCCAAATCGATGCCTTTATCCGCTCTCAGCCCGATTTTCTGCCCGTGTTCGGCGCCGGCAACGCCGGACCCGCCTTGGGTACGCTCACCAATGAGGCCAACGCCAAGAACGCCCTGATCGTAGGGGCCAGCGCCAATCCCCGGCCGGCCTTAGACCCGCAGGCGCTTGACCCCCTGCGACCGGTATCCTTTTCCAGCCGGGGGCCTACCGAAGACGGGCGCCTCAAACCGGATCTGCTGGCTCCCGGCCAAGCCATCGTTTCTACCCGTTCGCGGTTAATCGAAAGCAACTTTCCGGCTAACGAAGCCTACGCGGTGATGGGCGGCACCAGCATGGCGGCAGCGGTGGCGGGAGCCAGCCTGGGTCTGCTGCGGGAGTATCTCGAGGAGGCCCAGGGGTTGGCAGACCCTTCTGCCGCCTTGCTTAAAGCCTTGCTCATCAACGGCGCCCGGGTTACGGCCGAGGGGCCCGGTCGGGAGGGGTTCGGCGTTTTGGATCTGGCCGGAACGGTCCTAAGTCTTAAAGAGAAGACCTTTCGGTTTCTGGAGGAAAAGACCGGTCTGGCCCGAGGCGAGAGCACTACCTACAGCTACCGGGTACAGGGCTACGGTCCCCTGAAAGTCACCCTGGCCTGGACCGATCCTCCGGGAGAGCCCGGTCGGGTTCCGGCCCTGGTGAACGACCTGGACCTGGTGGTAGAGGCGCCGGACGGTCAGGTCTACTTCGGCAATCACTTTCTGCACCCGGGAGAAGCGGACCGGCTTAACAACGTGGAACAGGTATATTTGCCCCGCCCCCAGCGGGGTGAATACCGCATCACCGTACGGGCAGCTCGGCTTGAGGAGAACGCGGTGCCCGGGGCGGGCGAGATCCGGCAGGATTTCGCCCTGGTATGGGGACAGGCTCCTTTGAGGAGCATCCTCTCTTCCTGGGAGGCAGGGGAGATGCTGGTGCTGGCAGATGGGGAGGTGCTGCCTTGGCCCCGTCGGGGCGTGGTGGTTAAGGACGAGCAGGTGCTGCCTCTGGTCGCGGAACAACTGTTGCCGGGAGCCGACCTCTACTGGGTGGGGGGCACGGTCTACGTTTTCGCCCGTACCTGGGAGGTAGGTGCGGTTCAGGTTTCGGCCGGCCCCGGTGGCACGGTGCTGATGGAGGCCGACCCTCGCTTTCGGGATGGGGGTTACTTGCCGCACCCCCAAGCCACCGAGCCGCCGCTGGTTAACGGCAGGCCTACCCAGGACCTGAGCGAGCTTCCGGTGGGCGTACGGGTGCGCGCCAGCCTCAACCCTTCTTCCCAGCGGCTCTGGCAGATCAGGATCTCCTGGCGGGAAGAGGAGGGGTATCTGGCTCGGGTGGATCCGGAGGGAGGGAAGCTCTGGCTGCTGGGCCGGGAGGCAGCCTACTCCCTGCCCCCGGCCACGCCGGTAGGTTTCGTGGACCGGCTGGTAGACGCCTCGGCCGGAGACGCGCCCTTCGCCGTTCCCCGGGCCGCCGGCCGGGAAGACCTGACCTCGGGCCAGTTCGTCCGCCTCATGCTGGCGGACGACGGGCGCGAGGTCCTGTACCTTTCCGTGCAGCGGGACCTGGCCGTGGGCCGGTTGCGCGAAGTGCAGGCGCAAACCGGCCTGATCGTCCTGGAATCGGGCAAGACCTATACCTACTTTCCGGGCAGCCCGGTCTACAAGGACGGCCAGGAGGCAAAGTTGGAGGACCTGAGGCCGGGCGATCACGTCACCGCCGTGCTGCTTCCCGACGAAGGCAGGGTGATCAGTCTGTCCGCCTACAGTCGGGTGCTCTACGGCCGGGTGCTGTACGCCTCGGTCAGGCCCCCCACCGTTTACCTGGTGGACACGCTCAACCGGTTTCGCGCCCTGCCCCTGGACCGGGCCGGGATTTTTCGCTGGGGCCAGAGGGTAGATGCAGCGGCGCTCCTGCCCGGCACCTGGGTGCGTCTGGTGCTTTCTCCCGACACAGGAGAAGTGGCCCGGGTGGATGTGGCCGAAACCGTAGAGGAACGCTACGGCTACTTTGCCGGTTACGACTCCCGGGAGGGGCTGATCCGTCTGGCCGACGGCAGCCATTACCGTCTGAGTCCCTCGGCGCTCGTCAGCCGTGAGGGGTACTACCTGGGCCCCGAAGATCTGGTAGCAGGACAGAGGGTAAAGGTCTGGGTGGTGGCGGCACCTTCGCCCTGGGAGCGGGTGGTTGCCGGACTGCAGGTAGAAGACGGGGCAGGCAGCAAGCCCTTCCTGCAGGTGCGGTCAACTTCCCAGGAAGGCGGCTTCATCCTGAGCGGTACCACCACCGCCGACCGTCTATATCTGTATCGGGCGGACGGGACGAGACAGCAGATTCCCGTGAGTGCAGGGGGTTACTTCGCCTCCTTTTTCGGCCTGGAGGCGCCGGAAGAGACGGTACAGGTGGTGGGGCTGGATCTTGCGGACGGCGGCTGGGGCCAGCAGAAGCTGGCGGTCCGGCCGGGCTTTGCGGGATTTAAGGACCTTCGGGGACACTGGGCGGAGGCCGAGGTTCTGGCTCTGGCCCGGGCGGGCCTGGTGGGCGGCTACCCGGACGGGACCTTCCGGCCCGATCAAAGCATCACCAGAACCGAGGTGGCGGCGCTGGTAGCGCGCCTCTGCCACCTGAAGGTGGTGCCCGGGCAGAGCCCCGACTTCCGGGATGTGCCTGCCATTCCCGCCTGGGCCCGGCCCGCGGTGGCCGCCGCCCGGGAAAGGGGCCTGGTGGGCGGCTATCCGGACGGGACCTTCCGGGGCGGCGAGCCCGTAACCCGGGCGGAGTTGGCCTGCCTGCTTTTGCGGGTTGCGGATCGAGAGGGGCTATCGCCCCCGGCGGCGCCGGTAGTGCTTGCCGACGCCGACCGGGTGCCCGCCTGGGCCAGGGAAGCGGTGGGACGGGCGGCCGCCGCCGGACTGCTCGGCGGGCGGGAAGGCGGGGTTTTTGCTCCCCGGGCGCCTGCCACCCGGGCCGAGGTGGCAGCGGCCCTGAACCGGTGCCGTCTGGTAGTCACGGCCGGTGACCCGGCGGGCGTACCGGTTCGGCCCGGTACTTGAGAGCCTGCCGGAGATGCAATCTGCGTGCCCAAGCCGGCGATGCCTGCGACGGAGAAACTTGCAGAGTCACCCCTCATGCCGGGTGTACGACCCGGTTCAGCCTGCCAGAGAGCTTCTCATTTCTCCAGGCGGCAATTGACATGCCGGTGGGCGGCCGGATACCATTGGTTTCGGTTACTGACCGACCGGTCAGCCGGAATTCCAGGAGGGATGGAGCTTGCACGTGGGGAAAGCGGAGTCGGGCCGGGCGCCCGGGCGCAAAGCTCGGCGGAGCACGGCGGTAGCGGTACTGGCGCTGGCCCTGGCCCTGGGCTCGGCGGGGTGCGGCCTGGGCGGGGGCGTTGCCACCGAAGCTGGCAAGGGCGAGGAGGCGGTGGCGGTAGAGGTGGCCACCGTAGAGCAGGGAGACCTGGTGCGGCAGGTGGAGTTCGCCGCGCAGGTGCGTGGTTCCCAGGAACTCAGCGTGGCGGCCAAGGTGCAGGGGCAGGTGCACGAGGTTCTGGTGGACATAGGTGACCGGGTGCGCGCGGGCCAGGTGCTGGCGCGCCTGGACAGCGCCGACATTGAGACTCAGCTGCGCGCTGCCGAAGCCGCGGTAACGGTGGCAGAAAGCGCTCTCGACCTGGCCAAGGCCGGGCCCTCGGAGGCGCAGCTTAGGACCCTTCAAGCTCAGCTGGCCCAGGCAGAGGCTGACTGGAAGCGCATTGACTACTTGTACCAGGAGGGAGCGGTTTCCCAGCAGCAGTGGGAGCAGGCCCGAATGGGTTACGAAGTAGCCCAGGCTAATCTTGAAGCTGCATATCCCCGGGAAGAGCAGATAAGACAGCTTGAGGCCCAGGTGGAGCAGGCCCGGGCCCAGGCCGACGCCCTGCGTGCCCAGTTGCGTCATTACGTAATTACCTCGCCCATCGCCGGAGTGATTATCTCCCGCTCGATCGATCTGGGCAGCCTGGTCAGCCCCGGCGTACCGCTCTTTACCGTGGTGCAACTGGATCCGGCGGTGCTGGAGATAGTGGTGGGGGAGAAAGAGGTTAATTACCTTGAGGTTGGCCGGGAAGTGCAAGTGGTGGTACCCGCCCTCGGGTCAGAACCCCTGGCGGGCCGGGTGGTGGCGGTGAGCCCTGGACTTGTTTCTACCCTGGGCGGCTACCGGGTGAGGGTGGAGGTAGCGAACCCCAAGCACACCTTAAAGTCGGGCATGGCGGCCCGGGTGCGGCTGCCCCTGGATAGGCTTCCCGGTAGGCTGCTGGTGCCCTTGGGTGCCCTGGTGGACCGGGGCCACGGCACGGTGGTCTTCGTGGTGCAGGAAGGCCGGGCGGTAGAGCGGCCGGTTGAAGTGGAGGCCACCGGTGAAGGCCGGGCGGCCCTGCGCTCCGGGGTGCAAGAGGGCGAACAGATAGTGGTGCGGGGCCAGGAATTCCTGCAGAGCAATGATCCGGTGCGGGTAGTGGCCTCCGACAGGGGGGACCAGTCTTGAGCTTTTTGCGCGGGGTGGTTAACCGCCCGGTAGCGGTGCTGATGGTAGTGGTGGCCCTGCTGTTGCTGGGTGCGGTATCGCTCACCGGGCTTAAACTTGACCTGCTTCCCCAGCTACAAATCCCCGTGGCCGTGGTGGCTACCAGTTACCCGGGCGCCGGTCCCGAGGAAGTGGAGAAGCTGGTGACCCGGCCCTTGGAGGAGACTCTGGGTACGGTGAACGGGGTCAAGAGCCTCTACTCCTATTCCAGCGGGGGTATTTCCCTAATCATCCTGGAGCTTGCCTGGGGTACGGACTTGGACTTTGCCGCCTTGGACATGCGGGAGAAGATCGACTTGATCCAGGGCCTATTGCCGGAAGGGGCTGAGGATCCCCAGGTGCTGAAGATGGACCCCACGCTCATGCCGGTGATGCAGCTGGCAGTGGGCGGAAGCGGGGACCTGAGGCAGCTCCGGGCGATAGCGGAGGAGCAAATCAAGAGCCGGCTGGAGAGGGTAGAAGGGGTAGCCTCCGCCGACGTGGTGGGCGGATGGACCCGGGAGATTGCGGTGCTAATAGACCCGGCCGCTCTGGCGGCCCGGGGACTCAGTATTACCCAGGTGGTGCAGTCACTTCAGGCCACGAATCTCAGCCTTTCCGGAGGTTACCTGCCGGCGGGAGAGAAGGAGTACCTGCTGAAGGTTACGGGCGAGTTCACCGGCTGGGAGGAGATCCGGGACGTTCCTTTGATTACCGGTACCGGAGCGGTGGTGCGTCTGGCGGACGTGGCCACGGTCGAGGATACCTTCGCCGATGTTGAGCAGGCGAGCCGCATCAACGGCCAGCCCTGCGTGGCTCTGGTAATCAACAAGCGAAGCGACGCCAACCCGGTGGAGGTGGCCCGAGGGGTGCGCGCCGCCCTGAAGGAACTGGAAGGCGAGCTGCCTCCGGGCATGCAGGTGTTTACCATCTTCGATCAGGCCCGGTACATAGAGACTGTTCTCAGCAACGTTCTTAATCAGCTGGTAGTAGGCGCCGTCCTGGCCGGCCTAATCCTTTTCTTCTTCCTGCGCAGCCTGCGCTCTACCCTGGTACTGGCTCTGGCCATGCCGGTATCCATAATTACCACCTTCGTCCTCATGCGCTTTGGTGGCCTCAATCTCAACCTCATGACCCTGGGCGGGTTGGCCCTGGGAGTAGGCATGATGGTGGACGGCGGCATAGTGGTGCTGGAGAACATCTTTCGTCACCGCGAACAGGGCAGGCAGCCGGCGGAAGCGGCGGTGGTAGGCACCGGCGAGGTGGCAAACGCGGTAACCGCCTCGATTCTGACCAACGTGGTGGTCTTTCTTCCCATAGTATTTACCGAGGGATTGGCCCACGAATTGTTCTCCCCTCTGGCCCTCACGGTATCCTTTGCCCTCCTGGCTTCGTTGCTGGTGGCCATAACTGTGGTGCCTACCCTGGCCTCCCGGCTTTCCCCCTCTCCGGCTGTGACCACCGGCTGGATAGGTAGCCTGGGGAGGAGGCTTGAACGTTGGCAAGAGCGCTATGTCAAAGTCCTGGCCTGGGCCCTGGGACACCGCCGGCGGGTGATACTGGCCGCAGCGGTGGCAGTAGTGGTAAGCCTGGCGCTCACTCCTGTGGTTGGGGTGGAACTGCTGCCGGCCATGGATCAGAGCCTTGTCTACGTGACCGTTGAGCTGCCGCGAGGCAGTACCATGGCGGAAACCGATCGGGTAGCCCGGCGCATAGAAGAGGCGGCCCAGTCCCTTCCCGAGGTACGTACCGTAGCTACCACGCTGGGAAGCGCATATGGCCAGATGGGCGGCAGCCTGGGCGGGCGCGCGTTGGAGACCGCCACGGTCGAACTGGAACTGGTTCCGAAGAATGAACGCCGCCGCTCTGCCGAGGAAGTAGCGGAGGCGCTGCGGCGTCAGTTGGCCGACCTTGCAGGCGCCCGGATCACGGTTTCCGGCAATGCTCTCATGGGCACGGGGAGTTCCGAGTACCTGCAACCGCTGGAAATCCAGATTCGGGGAGACGACCTGGATACCTTGCGGAAAATAGCAGATCAGGTAGCGGAGCGGGTGCGATCGATACCGGGCACGCGGGAGGTTAAGAGCTCCCTGGAGGAGGGTCGGCCAGAGGCGGTGGTCAAGGTGCGGGCGGCGGAGGCGGCCCGCTACGGCCTGACGCCGGCCCAGGTGGCATCGACCGTGCGCGCGGCGATACAGGGACAGGTGGCCACCTATTACCGGGTAGGGGGACAGGAGATTGCGGTAAGGGTGCGCCTGCCCGAAGAGGCGAGGTCGGATCTGGCTTCTCTAGAAGGCTTGCTTATTCTGACTCCCACCGGTGCACGCGTTCCCCTGAGCAGCGTGGGGGAAATAGAGATGGGGCAGGGACCCACTACCATCGTGCGTCAGGATCAATCTCGGCTGGCCACAGTAAGTGGTACCCTGGCCGCCGGATATAATCTTGGCCGCGTAACCCAGCAGGTGCATGCCGCCCTGGCGGACCTCAAGCTTCCCGCCGGCTACAGCCTGGAATTCGGCGGCCAGGTGGAGCAGTTGACCGAAGCCTTCGGGACGCTGACGGTAGCGTTCCTGATCGCCGTGGCTCTGGTATACATGGTAATGGCCGCCCAGTTCGAGTCTCTGGTTCATCCCTTTACCATCATGTTGAGCCTGCCCCTTTCCGTGGTGGGAGCGGTACTAGGATTGCTCTTAACTGGTCGCAGCTTTAACATCACCGCCTTTATGGGTATGGTAGTCCTGGCGGGAATAGTGGTCAACAACGCCATCGTGCTCATCGACTATACCAACCTCCTGCGCCGTCAGGGTATGGAGCGCGAGGAGGCTCTTCTTGTGGCGGGAGCCCGGCGTCTGCGTCCCATCCTGATGACCGCCCTGACTACAGTACTGGGGATGCTGCCCCTGACCCTGGGTTTGGGCGAAGGCGCCGAGTACCAGGCCCCCATGGCCACCGTGATCGTGGGAGGGCTGCTTACCTCCACCGTGCTTACCCTGGTGGTGGTACCGGTAGCGTATAGCTGGCTCGAGGATGTGGGCGCGAGATTCAGGCGACGGCGTACGGCCTGACCTGGAGGTGGGTACCGTGGCGGCACGCAGGCCGCAGGAGGAGAGACGGCGCCAGATTCTGGAGGCGGCAGCGGAGGTTTTCGCCCGCCGCGGCTACTACGAGGCCAAGGTGGAAGAAGTGGCCTTCCGGGCCGGGATCGGCAAGGGCACCGTGTACGAGTACTTCCGCAGCAAGCGCGAACTGTTTCAGGCCATGCTGGATCACGTGGGCGAATATCACCTGCAGGTGCTCAAGGCCAGCCTGGAGTCCGCCCACAGCAGCCAGGAAAAACTCGGGGCCGTGGCCCGGGCGCACCTGGAATTGCTGCTTGAGCACCGGGCACTGGCGCGGCTTGCCTTTTACAGTCCGGTAATCCTGGGTCCGGAGATTTGGAGCTGGGTGGAAAGACAGGAAAGGGCGCTGGTGGCGCTATTCTCGAAAATCTTCCGGGAGGGACTGGAGAGGGGCGAGCTTCGCCCCGTAGACGAACAGGTAGCAGCACGGGCCTTTATGGGCGTACTTTGGAGCGCCGGAGGCAGCCTGATCTGCCGGCCGGGAGCGCTGCCCGGCCGGCCGCATCCGGCAGAGATGGCCATGACCCTGGTGGATCTGCTGTGGCGGGGCCTGGCCAGGCGAAGGTAGCACCGCCCGGAATCCGCGTTCTCAGGGACGGTCTGCCCTCCGGGCTGCAATACCAGCTTCTGGTCTCGCGGCGTCTGTGTCGGCTCCGGCCTGCATGTGCATTTCCCGGACCGAGCGCAACAGGGTTGCCGCCTCGACCGCCAGATCGGCCAGGTGGATGCAACCCCGAGGTCCTGCCAGCAGTTCGCCGATCTGGTGGCGGTCCAGAGCCAGCAGGTCAAGGCCTGCCAGTCTGCTTACCTGCACCGCCGCCAGGCCGCAGGCGGGATCCGGAGCTCGGGTGGTGTGTGCCTTAGCTCGGAGGACCATCCCACCGGGTTCCAGCTCCAGCCGTAGTATTAGCTGTTGATAGGAATCTACAAGGGTAGAAGTAACCAGGTGTTCCTCGGCGAGCCATAGGCTTGTGGTGCGGGACCGTATGAAAAAACAGCGATCGCGGCACTGGCCCGCCAGGTAGACCGGCCAGGACCGGACCTGCTCCGGCGGTAAGGCGTAGTAGACGCAGGTGCCGGAGAACGTTTCCCGAAAATAGCGCTCGTAGGCTTCGAGCGAGGCATACCCCCGCTTTACGGCTACGCAATGCTCACCCTGGAGCAGGGCCTTCACGCTTTCTAACAGCAGATCTACCCAGGTATCGAGTTGTTCCCGGCCCGCGAGCGCCCGCCGGAATTCCTTGGCCGCCCCCAGGTAGGCGGTAATGCCGCAGAGTTCCGGCACCTCCTCGGTGCCAAAGGCCTTGCCGGAGGCATCCCGGTAGACCGCCAGGGCCGCGCGCCGGATTCTAAAGTCCCGTATGCCCACCACTACGCTAACTGCCTGCTCGGACCAGGCATCCAGACGGTGCACCCGCACCTCCAGCTCCCGATCGCGCACTGCCCAGAGCCCTGCCACCAATTGTCGGTGATACACCTGCGGCTGGCCCGGCGGGGGTTCTTGGTGGTTCAGACCAGGCATCGAGCTCTTCCTCCTTGTCTGCCAAGACGGGTACCACGACGGGTTTTCCAATTCGTTGTCCGGGTGCAGGTCTCCTGCCGGGTGAACGAACTAGCTGCCACTGGCTGCCGCCCTGGTGCTCCTAGGGGGAAGACCTCTTGGCGGCGAAAAGCAGGTAGGAATAGATCGTGCCGGCCAGCGCCGCGGCCAGTATCCCCCCCACGGTTACGGCAAAGGCCAGCGATCGCGGCGCCCCGAACACGGTGACCAGGCCCGCCAAACCGGCCAGCACGAATAGCCTTCCGGTGAAGCGGTGCGTCTTCGCCCATACTTCTTCGTCGGCCAGGGTCCAGGGCGTGCGCACGCCTACGAAGTAGTTGTGCCGCACCTGGCCCAGGAAGTTCCCCAGGAGCAGGAAGAGAAGGCTTATCCCCACCTGGATGACCCGCCCCACGTCCATGGGGAAGCCCAGGGCGTAAAGGATGGTAACCAGGTATACGGCAGAGAAAAACAGCACCAGAAGCCAACGGAACCAGGTATACACGCCGGTAAATCTACCATAATTGTTTCGCCGCGGGTCGGCCAGAGGCAGGAGCAGCATCCCCAGGTAGATGCCCGCAATCAGGGCGGGAAAGAAGAAGGCCCCCCAGGCCTTGCCTACATAGTCGTCCACCTCTCCGCGCAGGTTCCAGTGACTGGGCATGAGCTCGGGAAGCTGCGGGTAGGCCCACACGGCAAAGGCAAGCAACGCCACCAGGAGCGCCCACAGGGGCCAGTCCCGCTTTACGGTCTCCCAGGAGACGCGGTATCCCTCGCGATCATAGTGATTGATGGCCATTTCGATCACCCCTCCTAACCTCGGACTTGGAAGCACCCGGGCTCTTGAGCCGCCATCTCGCACACCCGCCGCGCTGCGCCCCCCGGTTTTCTAGTCCTTTCTATCTAACGTATCCAGCAACCAGGCCAGGGCCTCTTGAAACACGGTAGTGTTTAGAGAGTAAACGATATTTTGGCCGCGCCGTTCGTCCAGTACCAGGTTTGCCTGCTTAAGCATCCCCAGGTGATGGCTGACGCTCGGCTTGCTGATGGGAAAGTGCTCCGCGATCTCCCCGGCCGTCAGGTCACGCCGGCGCAGGAGCCTCAAGATCTCGCGGCGGGTGGGGTCGGAGAGGCACTTGAATACCAGGCTGAGCTGAACCATGAAGGCCTCCCTTAGATACTTAGCCAAACATCTAACAATATAATAGTACCCCTTCCTCGTGCCGTCAATAGAGATTCGCATCCCCGGTTGCCGCGCTACCGGAAGGCCTTCTCGGGACTGAGACTACAGCTGCTCGCCGTCGTTGCGCACCTGCTGGTGGAAGAGGTGCTCGAGTTCGTCTTCCGGTTCGGGCGGCCGCAGGTGACTAACCACCCGGCGCACCCCCCGGGCCTTGGCGGCGGCCCGGGCCGCCGTCCGGGCTTCCTGTTTATCGTAAACGGTTCCCTTGAGCACGGCGGTGCCCGCGTGTACTTCCGCGCCCACGCGGCGACGGTCCACTCCCGGTGCGGCCGCCAACTCCTGCCGCACTTCGCGGGCCACGGCGCGATCGTCGATCGGCCCGTCCGTACTCAGGGCGATCGCACTTTCCACCTCCTGCACCCCGGGTATCTGCCGCACCAGCTCTTCCGCCCGTTGTTTTTCGGCCAGGGTGTCCACCACTCCGCTTATGATAGCGCGAGAGCCGCGGACCTCGGCCTTCAGCCCGTATCCTCGAAGGTCCTTATCGGCATCCAGGAGTTCCTGGGCGGGGTCGGCGGTGCGAGAGGTCTCCAGTTGAGCCTTTTCGTCCCATTCCGCGCGGCCGGTCTTGTAGCTCATCTGCCGCTTAACGTCCTTGCGGGTGCCTTGCCGCTTCTCGCTTTCCAGTTGTGCCTTTTGGGAGGCAGATTCTCGGCTCTGGGGCGGACCTGCCGGCCGGTGGGTGTCGGCAAGAGTCTCAGGCTCCCGGTAGTTTCCTCGGCGGCGATCCTTCTTGGACATTCTGTCTCCCTCCGCATCTCGCAGGCTCTCGGCCTTAACATGGATGCGAAGCGGGCAGGTTATTCTCGCCGCTCACCGGGGTGGGAGAGCGAGGGCTCGAGGTTCTGCAGGGCTGACCGAAGCGTGCGTAGCCAGGCGGGCGCGGGCAGCCGGCCCTGCCATGCCAGGTAGAGCCACAGCAGTAGGCCCGCGACGAGCAGCAGCGCGCCGGCCAGAAACCAGGGCGCCAGTCTCTGCAGGAGGGTGATAAAGCCGAGGCCGATGTAGCTCCAGGCGGTCGCCCAGGCCAGGTTAACCCCGGCCATCACCGGTACAAAGCGGGGGGCGGGCAGGCGGCTGAGCCCGGCCAGCCAGATGACCTGTCCCTGGCCCCAGTTTATCCAGCGAAACACCACTATGGCGATGAGCCCGTACCGTCGATACCAGCTCTCTACTTTCTCTACCTGCGGCCGTATGGGGGGAAAACGCTTCAGGATCCGGTTCAGCAGAATGCGGCCCCCGAAGTAGAAGAGGAGGTAGCCGGCCGTGTCTCCCGTCACGGTGGCGGCAAATACCAGGGTTACCGCCTCCGCCTGGTTGAGGACCCCCCTGTCTACCATCAGCCCGAGGGAGCCGAAAAGCACCAGCATGGGCAGAGGGATGCCCATCCCTAACGCCGCGAAACCGGCAAATAGGGCGTAAGGACCAAAGCTGGCCAGAAAGTCCTCCGCCGGGGTCAGCCTCCCTTCCCGGCCGATCGCCGGTGCCTTAGTGCTTGGGGAATAGCATCTCATCTTACGCCGCTATTTTAGCATTGTGCCCGAAATTGACGCAAGATTTGGTGGGGCAAAGGGAGATTCGCAGGGGCCTGTGCGGCCGGTTAGACCGAAGTCGGTTCCGGCCGTAGCCGCCACGCTCAATGATGCCCACACCAAGAGATGTACGCGATCCCGGGAGGGGGGTGCCTACTTGCAGGGAGATCCAAAGAGGGGCTTTCCTGAAACTGAAGTCACCATTGAGGGCCGGTCGCGGGAGGAGTGGAAAAAGGCAGCGCAGCGCCGCCGGGGCGGCACCTAGGTTTTGCCAGCCGGGGCGATTACCGCTTCCGCCGTCTCTACCACCAGGCGGGCGTCTCGGTAGGCCCGCTCCGCGTCCCGGCGGGTGTACTCCTCGGTGGGAATGAAGTCCACGTCGCCGTAGAAGGCGAACTCGCGTTCCTTGCGCAGCCACTTGGAGATGGTCGCCAGCTTCTGGGCCCGCCGGGCCGCCACCGGCGGCAAGCGGTCTTTGAACTCCACCACCAGGCCGCCGACGTCGTGCTGCTTGGGCGGCTCCACCCCGATCTGGCGCAGGAGGCCCTTAAGCGCCAGCTCTACCACCTCCTGGGCCTCGCGCACCACGTCGGAATAGGCCTCCTCGGCCAGTAGGACCTCGAGGACCTTTAGGCGCTTCTTGCACTTCTCCAGGTAGCTCTGGGCCAGGGTGCGGTTGGTCATATCTCGAAGACCTCCCCTGGCCTATAGTCCTCCTTGAGCAGCCAGTACCAGGCGCCGCCCCGGCGCACCCTTTTCGCCCCCAGTTCCTTTAGTCGCTTCCGCAACCGGGCGAGATACCCGGCCAGGAAGCCGTCCCGGTCGTAGAGGAGGCGGGCGTCCTCGACCATATCCAGGAACAGGAGGCTGCCGGCCGCCACTTCCTCCGGGGTCTTGAACACCGGGTTCACCACCGTGTCCACCCCGGCGGTGGCCGCTTGGGCCAGGGCCGGCGCCAGGCGCGCCTCTACGGCGGAGAACTCCCGTACCCGGGCCAGCCGGCCCCGGGGAAGGCCGGCTGCCACCACCAGCAGGTCGATATCCGAATCGAAGCGCGGCGTCCCGCGTCCCACGGAGCCGAAGACGGCCAGAGACACCAGCCGTTCGCCGTAGACTTCACGCGCCGCCTGGACTATGGCCTCCAAAAGACGTGCAAACGTGGTTTGCAGCCTGCCGGGCACCCCTTGCACCCCCCTTCATTTTAACAAAACGGGCGGGCAGGAGCCAGACAACTTCCGCCTCAGTCTCGACGAGCATATCCGAGTCTCATTTGGCGAGGGCAGACTGCTTCGGTGCCGGCCCGAAGGGGCTCCCTGCGGAACAAGTCTATACGCCTTTCCGTCCAAGAACACAGAGGAAGCAATTATTGGGAGGTGCCGGCGGGGTGGGCAAAATGGTGAAAGCGAAGGCCGGTTCGCACGCAGCGGCGGCCGTTGTTCTTTTTGTGGTTTTGGCCCGGCCCAAGTTCGGCTTCGATCCCCGGGAGGCAAGGTATTTAGTGAGCGAAACCTACCCGGAACCCCCGGCGCGACCGCAAGCGTCAATGTGGTAGGAACCATTGTGAACAACCTGCTGGGAGGCGCCGCAGTGCTGGCAAAGATGGCGAGAGCGAAGGTGGGTTCGCGCCTGGGGCGGGTCGCCTGGGCGATTTCTTCCGGCGCCTGCTGTGGCGCCGCTAACCAAACACCGACTAAGGGGGCGACGGGTGCTGTGGCTACAAGGAGCTTTGGGTTTACCGTGGCGGCGAGAAAGGCGGCGTTAACGTTAGGGGTACTGTTAGTGTTATCCATCGTCCTTGCTTCACCCGGCGGCCCGGCGCGCGCGGCCGATCTGGCGGCGCCGGAGGTGGGCGACCTGGCAAGGGTGGATTTTGCCCGCTCCGACACCGAGTTCCGGCCGCTCTTCCCCGATCTGGAGGAGGACCGGGAGAAGATTAAGCGCCTGCTGGAGCTCTACCGGCAGGCCCTGGCCGCCCTGGGGCCGGAATCTACTCTTGCCCAGGAACTGGGAGAGAACCAGCCCGCTCTTTGGTTCCTGAACCGGGTAAGGCTGACCCTTCGGGACGGGGGTTGCATCACCCTGATTCTCTACCAGGGGGTCATTATCTGCCCGGAAGACGGCGACCGCTGCTACCGGGTAACCGATCCCCAGGTGAGCCGGGAACTGGAAGAATTGGCCCTGAGCTACTTCGTGCCGGCCCAAGGGGTACGGGTGAGTGCCTCGCAACTGCGGATGGGCCAGCCGGTCACGGTTAGCTCGGACGTGGCCCGGGCCAAGGAAGCCCATATCCTGATTATGCCCAGCTACTCGCCTATGACCATCCCTTCGGCGCCCTACCCCTACCCGGTGCCCGAGGCCATCCTGATCGCCACCGTGCCGGTAGAGCGCGACCGCTTCACTTACACCTTTACTCTGACCGAAACCCTGGGCACCAAATTAGACGGCTCGCCCGGCCGCCTGGGGCCCGGCGCGTGGTTGCTGGTGGTACAAAGCGGCAGCCAGACCATGGTGCCGGTCAGCATCCTGCCGGAAGAGGCCTGGGAACCGCAGGCAGTAGGGTACTGTGGCGGTCGCGTGTTCGTCTGGACCGCCGGCGAGGGGCTGCATGAGGGCCGCCGGAGTTCTCCGGCGGATCAGCCCCTGCTGATCGGGGAGGCCCGCTGGGGCAGCCCGGTTACCCACGTCAGCCCGGGCTTCCTGCGGGACTGGCTGGGGGTGGCGGTGACCGAGCTCGCGCCCGGCCGGTGGCGCCTGGGCCGGGCGGAGCTCAACCTCACCGTGGCCTTGGGCGACGATAAGGCCCGGGTCAACGGCACCATGCTCGACCTGGGAGGAACCGTGCGGCAGGTCGGCGGCACGGCGAGGCTGCCCTGGACCGAACTGGGGCGCTTCTTCGGCTACCGCGTGCAGTGGCGGGGGCCGGAAACGGCGGTCTTCCTGCGCGGCCTGGACCGGGTTCCGCCGGAGCTGGAAAGGGCGCTGGCGGCAGCGCAAGTCGGCGTCGTTCGCCGGGGCCGGGCGGTCACCCTCACTCTGGACGGGAAAAAGCTGGACCTCGGCAACCACCAAGCCTACCTGGACCCCGGGCAGGGGCGGGTAATGGTGCCGCTCAGGGCCACGGTGGCCGCCCTGGGCGGCCGGGTGGAGTGGTTTGCGGTCCGTCCGGGCTACCGGGAGGCCGATGCGGCCGCCTCCGGGGGTCTTGCTCCTTACGGCGAGGAGGTAACCGCCTGGGTGGACGTGAGCTGCGGCCAAAGCGTCTGGCGGCTCTACCTGACCTCAGCGGAGAGTGGACCCGCCGTAGTGGTTCCCCTGCGGGAGCTGGCCGCAGCCCTGGGGTTCGATCTCCTGTGGGACGCGCCGAGGGCAACAGCGGATTTGCGCCCGGCAAGGTAGGGATCGCTCCTGGCGCCCGGGAAAATACGAAAGTCAGATCAGTCCGGAGAAAGAGCGGTCTGGTAGCGCACGCTAAGCCTCCCCTCCTTATCCAGGCGCAGCTCGACGCCGGTTTCCTCCCGGTCAAAGCGGTGAGTGCAACTACCTATCTGAACCCTCGCGTTTTCCCTGGCCAGGCCGATGCGCGCGGCGGCGCTGGCCGGCAGGACTACCGTAGTCTCGATGCCGGCCGGAGAGCCCAGTTCGCCTACCGCCACGTCTCCTCCCGCCCTTATCTCGCCGCCCCGGTACGCCCCGCGGACGATCACTTTCTTTCCCGCGCGGACCGAGCAGTTGTAGCATCCCTTGCCCAAAATTCTAATGTTACCGGTGGCAACCAGGACGGACCCCAGGGCGTAGCGCAGCACCAGGTCGGCGTCGTCGCCGGGAGCGTGCCAGTAAGGCTGATCAAGGAATTCCTTTATCTTTTCTCGAAGATCCCGCAGGGTTTCCAGTTCCCTAACACTCAGAGGGGAAACGATGAAATGGCTTTCCATCTCGCGTAGCAACGGTGCCAGGGGCTCCGGGAGCATTTCCGGCGGCAGCGCCTTTATACTCTTGTCCAGGGCCTGAACCAAGAGAGGCAGACGTTGGAACCTCTTTTCCAGTAGGAGAAGCAGGAGCGGGCCTATGCCTGCCTTGAGGTCCGCGGTCTTGAACGCCGGGTTGGCCGTGACCTGCTCCATGGCGGCGACTATATTGGCGACCTCGCGGTGGAGGTTTTCCAGCCGGGGGCGAATTTCGCCAAAGAAAGCCGCGTTGCCGCCGGCGACTACCGCGGAGGACAGGACGTTACCGGCCACCACTACTGTGGCTCCACCCTCAATGGTGGCGGAAGCCACCTGCCCGAGTATCTCCACCCGCCCGGTAGCCTTCACCTCCATGCCCTCCTGCACGCTTCCCCGGATACGCACGTCGCCCTGGAAGAAAACATTGCCACATCTGAGGTCAACGTCGCCCGGATGCTCCAGCACGGGCAATATCCCCAGCCGGACCGCCTTGCGCAGCCGTTGAAGGTAGGGCCGTCCTGCCTGGATGGCCACGGCTTCCAGCCCGTCCGCGCTTATCTCCACACCCGGGCCCGGCAGCAACTGGAAATCCGGGGGCTCCGGCGGAGCCAGCACCGCCCCGTAAACGTCGCGTCCCGGCCGTCCGGGGCTTGGGGGTATCTTCCTGGCCAGCACGCAGCCGGGGGCCGCGGAGGTGAAGGAAAAGCGGCGGCGAAAATCCACTTTTTCCTCCGGATCGGCCTCTACCGGCACTTTCTCTGCCTGGGAAAAGAAAACTTCCAGGCGAGCCGGCTCCCCCGGAACCGGCGGCGTACCGCGGGCCACGGTGAATTCTCCTCCGTCCTCGGTTCGCGCGGCCTGCTCGCAGGCCTGCCAGTCGACGCCGTAACAGATTCCCCGGCGGCGCAGTTCCTCGAGGAGCTCCTCCAGGGTCAGCGGCGGGCTTCTTAGCTCGCGCGTATGGGGAACGATCTTAAGCTGGGCCGCCGGCGGGAGGTCGGGTATCTCCCGCCGGTATACCACCTGCGGCCGCACGACGAGCTTGGCCGCATGACCGTTGGGCGCGACCTCCAGGCGCCAGCTTCCCGGGCTTTGGTCAACCAGAGGCCGGAGTTCGATTGCGTCCTCCTGCTTCACCGGGGTGGGCCCTTCCCGGAGCACGCCGTTGACCAGCAGTTCCACCCCGTCGGCGGGCACCAGCACCGGGTAAGGACCGTCCGGCGGGTGCACCACCCGCACCTTCCCGTCCTCTACCCAGGCCAAGGGCATGGCCGATGACTCTGGTCCGGCCAAGGGAAACTGTGGCGCCTGAGGCGCTTTTGGCGTCTCGCTACTGGCCACCACCGGACCCTTCCTTCCTCTCCCTGGCTCTTCTTTCCATGGTCTCGAGTACGCTAAAAACCCCTATAAGGTCCAAGCTTTCCTTGATCTCCGGCGGCAGGGAGGCGAGCCGCAAGATTTGTCCCCGGGAGAAGAGGCGCTCGGCGGCGCGCAGGATGGCCCCCGCACCGGAAGAATCGAGGAATTCCAGGAGGCCTAGATCGAGTTCAACGGTAGGGGAGGGTCTACGCCGGGAAAAAGGTGCACGGTATAGTTCTGCGATAAGGGCGCCTCGGTGCGAAGGCCCAGCTCAATGGTGCTGAGCACGAGGATTTCGGCCGGGTAGGAACGGCCGTCGCCGGCCGTAAGTTCGATGCTTACCGGCCGCGGCAGCACGCGCCGCAGGGGCCCTCCGCAAGCATTTCCTCCGCTGCCCGCACCCGCTGCTGCTGCACCGCCCGCAGGTAAAGGGCCGCCGGATGAGAAAACGTGTCCAGGTACGCCAGCCACCTTTTCTCCTCTTGCAGGACCACTTTTGTGCCGGCAGCGGCAGCGTGGCTTTCGGCCAGCCAGTAGGGTTTTGCCGCCAGAGCCCGGACCAGCTTCGGGTCGAACTGGGTGCCGGCGCAGGCGCTAACCTCGGCCAGAGCCCGGCCCCAGTTCTTTTCTCGCTGGTAGGGGCGGCGGTCGGTCATGGCGGCCAGGGCATCGGCCAGGATCAGAATCCGCGCCGGCAGAGGCAACTCCGGTCCGGGGCAGCCAAGGTATCCTTTCCCGTCCCAGCGCTCGTGGTGCAGGCGGATCAGGTCGAGGATAAGGGGGGTCCTGCTGGCCGGTGGCGGCGAGCATCGCGGCGCCCCAGGCCGGGTGCCGCTTCATCTCTTCCCACTCGGCGGCCGAAAGCGGTCCGGGCTTGTTGAGAATATGGGTGCCGATTCTTATCTTGCCCAGGTCGTGGAGCAGGGCTGCGCAAAGGAGCACTTCACAGGTGGTCGCTTCCAGCCCCAGTTCGGCGGCCATATGTAGGGCCAGGTTCGCCACGTTTAGGCTGTGGCGAAAGAGGTCCTCGCTGTGCGCCCTGATCTTTTCGAGGAAGTAGCTAACCGTTTCCCATTCCATAGAGCCGCTCCTCGCGTAGAAAAATACAAGCCGGCAGTTATAGGACGGCTGCCGGCAAGACTGGGGCAAGATCTAGAGCTTAATAAGAGCCGCGGCGCTTTCCGGCAGCCTGGCGATCATAGCCTTGTAAGGCCGTAGACCCATGGCTTTGCGTCCTGCCCTTTCGGACAGTTTGCCCTTAGCGGTAGCGAGGTTAGCTTTGTCGGGGCAAAGAGTAAAAACTACGGCGGCGGGTGAAATTGTAAGCCGAACCCGAAGCGCAAGCCCCCTGCGGCGGCAGGAATCCTGGAGGGTTCGCTCCCTTTAATGGGGCTTAAGTCGGTTCGCGGGGGAGTTGTGTGGGGGCCAGGCTGGGAAACGGGCAGCGAAAGATAGGGCGCACGGGGTTGATTACCTTGGGGGGGGGGGGGGGGGGGGGGG
>JANLFO010000006.1:59683-114569 GCA_024653205.1 Clostridia bacterium
CCCCCAGATTTGGCACATCTTACCATAAACCAATCTGCATCTACTCCCTTGGAAATCACGCCCCGGTTGGCCTATCCATGGCAAAAACTTCCTAAACTAAATAATGAAATTCGACAGGGGAGCCCTTATTCCTGCCAGCTTTGTCGAAGCCAAGCGAATTTTCACTAGAGCGTTGGCTTTCCTTTTTGCTTTTCCGGCCCCCACGCGGGATGGACCTGCCCTTCCGGGCCCCGCAGTCAGCATGGAATTCCGTGCACCGTTCTGGCTGCCCTAAAACGATGGGCCGGGGCGACGGGGAGCCGTGGGCGGCGTTTCAGACCCCAAAACCGGCATTTCATCTCCAAAATTCGACATCATGCGCGGCGCCGGAAGGAAGCCGGTGTCAAGCATGGCAGCTCATGGTATGGGCGCCTTCTTCTCCCGCCGCTTCAACGCCTTCGCCCGGCAGGCGCCGCAGCAGGGATTCACGGCCGGGTAACTGCCGGCCTTTTTGCTTTTTCCGCCCGCCCCCGTCCGATTCCGGCCGCCACCGGGCGCCTGGGCACCCCGGGCACGCAACGCCCCCGCCTGGTCTCGCCGGAAACGAAACTTTTCGCCTCCGCCGACTGTATTGACCCGGTAGAGGGACGAAATTCCAATCCATATTTTGGGAGTGCCCGGACCGGTTGGATGAGCTGCAAGGCCTGGTGGAGAGGTCCCAGGGCGGGGATGCCGCCGCGCTGGAGAAGCTCGTGGCCATACTCCAGAAGAAGGTTTACCGGCTGGCCCTGAGCCTCACCGGCAACCACGCCGACGCCGAAGACCTGGTGCAAGAGGCGGTCACCCGCGTGTACACCAGGTTGCGGTTCTACGATCCGGAGAGGGGCAGCTTCGAGGTATGGGTGCACCGGATCACCACCAACCTCTGGATAAACTGGGCGAAGAGCCGCCGGGGCCTCAAGGTCTGCTCGCTGGACAGCCTCACGGACCCGGACGAAGAAGGGGGCCCGGGGCTGGAGATCGCCAGCGGCGAGGACGGGCCCGAGGAGGAGTTCGAGAAAAGGGAGCTGCGCGAGCTCACCTGGCGGCTGATAAGACAGCTGCCGCCGAAGAGCCGGGCGGCGGTGGCCCTGCGGGAGATAGGCGACTACGCCTACCGGGAAATAGCCGCCGCCCTGGGGTGCTCGGAAACGGCGGTGAAAACGCGGATCAACCGCGGCCGCCAGATCCTCAAGGAAAAGCTGGCCCAGG
Organism: Clostridia bacterium; assembly: GCA_024653205.1. Classification (NCBI taxonomy): domain Bacteria; kingdom Bacillati; phylum Bacillota; class Clostridia; species Clostridia bacterium. The sequence continues at coordinate 60,914 of JANLFO010000006.1, forward strand.
CGGGCTACGCGCCCGGTGGCAAGGCCCGCCGGGGCGGGAAGGGGCGTGACGAAGGATGAAGTGCCGCAAGGCGCGCCAACTGCTGTCTCCCTATATCGACGGTGAGCTTGCGCCCCAAGAGCAGGCGGCGCTGGAGGAGCACCTTGCGGCCTGCGAGGCCTGCCGGGCGGAGCTGGAGGAGCTGCGCGCGGTCTCCGACGTGCTGGGGGAGATTTTTTGCCGCCTTGAGCCGCCCCCGGGCCTCCTCGAAAGGACCCTGAACCGCATCCGGGAGCTGGAGGCGGCGGGCGAAATCGAAAGGCTGCGGCGGCAAGACCGCCGGGCCAGGTGGCGCAGGGTGACCGTCGGCGTGGGGCTGGCGGCCGGCATCGGGCTGGCCGCGCTGCAGATCGGCCGGGCCGGCGTGGCGCCGGTGCCGCAGCCGCCCGCGCCGGTGGCGGTGGCTCCCGGCCCGGGGATTACCGCGGAAGACCCGGCGGAAGTTCCAAAGGAGCAAGCACCTGCCCCCGCCCCGCAGGTGGCGGCAGAGCACCGGGCGGACGGCGGCAGGAAGGTGGCGCCGGAGGTCATGTCGGCGGCGCCGGAGAGCGAGGCCGGCCGGACCGAAGGCGCCGAGTCGAATCCCTCGGCGACCGTTAGGCCCGCCCGCGTCGCAGCCCAGGCCGCCCAACCGGCCCCGACGAAAGAGCGGAAGGCCCCGGCCGCCGGGGAGAGCCGGGTGGCCTTGGCCGACGGCGCCCCCGGGCCGTCCAGGACCTTCCTCAGCCACGGCCGGCACGTCCGCACCACCGTGCTGAGGCTGGCGGTGGCGGACCTTGAGGCCGCCAGGCTGGCGGTGGCCGCGGCGGCCATTGAGGCAAGGGCGGCGGCGGTGGAGGAGGCCTGGAGCTACCAGCAGGAGCAGCTCATGCTCCGGGTGGTGCTGCCGGTGACCGGCGCGGCGCGGTTCGTTGCCGGGGTGTCCGGCCTGGGCGAGGTGCTGGGCCGGAGTACCGAGACCGCCGACGTCACCGCCGAGTTCGAGCGCCGGCTGGCCGAGTACCGGGAGCTGTCCGCCAAGTCCGACCCGGAAAGCCAAGCCCTGGCGAAAGCCGCGGAAAAGGTGCTGGAGGCCCTGGACCGGGAGAGCCTGGAGGCGGGCCGGGAAGTGGTGAACGTCTGGCTGGCGCTCCGCTAGCCGCCCCGGCGGCCGGTGGGGTGGCGATAGAGCGCCCGGGCGGGCACAGCCCGCGGGCGCAACCAAGACGGCGGAAGGGGGGATGCGGGCCCGGCAGCGCCGCCGCCCGCCGGGGCAGGGAGCATGAGAAGCTCCGGGGGCGCGGAGGAAAGCGGGCCGGGAAAGCAGGAAGGCGGGAGAGAACCGGCACGGGCGCCTCACGGCGCCGCGGCCGAGCGGCCGCGGGCGGCAGGCGGCCCGGCAAAGCAGGCTGTTGCAGGGCAAGCGGCAAGGCGCGGGTGCGCCTCCGGGCCCGGAGGGGCCCGGAAGAACCTGCGGGGAAAACCTAGGAGGAAAAAGGGGAGGGAATTGAGCCTTGCTTAGGACGCGCAGGAAATCCATTTCACTGCTGGTGGCGCTGGCGTTCGTTTTGACGCTGGTGCTGCCCGTGGGCGCCGCCCTCGCGGCGGCGAGCGCGACGCTCAGCCCGAGTTCAATTAATGAGTCGGCGCTGGACGGAGCTGAGCTGACGATCAGGCTTTCCGGCGACGCCTTCGTCCAGGACGGGACTCTGGATAAGGCCAACTTCACGCCTAATAACGCACCTGCGGGCCTCTCCGTCGCCTACGCGCTGTTCATCGACGCGCAAACTGCGAAAATAGGGCTTGTGTTCAGCGGCGAGTTTGACGAGAACATTGAGGACTTCAGCATCAAGATCGCTGGTGCGGAGCTGCAGGGCGGCGCGGACCTCACTACTAACGACATTACGTTAGTGGCCGAGGCTGAAGAGTGGATAACGGTTACCGGCGTGGACATCGTCGAGGGCAAGGAAAGCGAGGGCAAGCTGGTCATCACCCTGGAAGGCGAAGGCGTTACGTTTGCCGCCGGGATAGCCGCGACGGAAGTCACCCTGTCCGACGCTCCGACCGGGGTGGCCGTAGATACCGTCACCCGAGTTTCGGACACCAGGATCGAGGTCAAACTCAAGGATGCGACGAAGGATTACGACACCGATGTGAGGGCGACGGTCGCGGTAGACCATGACAAGAACACGGGTACGAATTCCCTTACCGCTACCTACACCTTCAAGGCCACCAAGGAGGCCATTGAGGTCACCGGAAGCACCGTAGAGGGCAAAGAGGACGGCGCCGTCCTGACCGTGAACCTCACCGCCTCCGACACCGACGTCTGCTACTTTAAGAACGACGAAGACGCGCTCCTTGAGAACGTGACCATGTACGGCCAGCCGACCGGCGTGTCGCTGGACTGGGTGGAGTACGTTGACGAGGACACCATCAAGCTGCACCTGGCCGGCAACGCCACCTACGACTACGACACCGACAAGAAGGCCACCATCCGCGTCAAGACCGGCGCTCTGGAGTGGAACACTGACACCCTCAGCGCCACCTTCACCTTCAAGGCCACGGTGGAGGAAGAGGAGGTCAGCGACCTCGACAAGTACGCCAACGGCCTCAGCTACGGCTACCAGTACGTGACCACCGGCGAGAACAAGGAGGCCGGCTGGGCGGCCATCCGCCTGCCGGAGGACCCGGACGTGCCGCGCTACGCCGACAAGCTGGTGGTCAGCGTGACCCTGCCGGATGGCGCGCTCTACATGGCCCCGGCCAAGGACAGCACCCTGGACGACTACGTGACCGTCATTGACCCCGAGGGCAAGGCCGACGTTGACCTGGTGTCCGCCAGCCGTGACCAGCTCGAGGTGGCGCTCACCGGGATGGACAGCCCGCTCGACCTGGCGGTGGTGTTCAACTTCGACGTGGAGGATGGGTCCGCCCTGGAGATCGACGGCGACTTCAGCGGCGACCTCGAGGTCACCCTGGAGTACGTCGGCTTCGATGGTAACAAGACCGTGTTCAGCGACCGCGAAGACCTGCTCATCGCCCGGGTGACCGGCGCCGACGTGACGGTGTCCGCGGCGAGCGCCAAGACCGTGGCCGTGGGCAGCGAGCGCGAGGCGGCGGAGATTACCGTTGAAGAGGGTAGCGCCGGCACCCTTGAGGGCGCCACCGTCACCCTAGAGATCGTGAGCGACGGCGCCAGCTTCAACAGCGCCGACATCACCACCGTCCGCTACGAAGCGGTAGACGACTACGACCTCGACGAGGGCGACACCGTGCTGACCTTCGAGGTGGGCGACCAGACCATCGGCCTGCCGGGCAAGGTCAAGATCACCCCGTATCTGGACCTCACCCCGGACGCCGACGAGGAGATCGAGATCGCGGTCACCGTTGAGGACAGCAGCGGCGACGAGCTGGCCAGCGAAACCGTGACCGTGGCCAAGGTGTCCGAGGCCGTGTCCTTCGCCGTGACCGACGTTAAGAACACCGGCGGCAAAATCACCGCGGGCCACGACGGGGCGGTGCTGAAGGAGTCCGGCAAGGCGGCCCAGCTCACCATCGAACCGGTAGGCAGCAAGTACCTGCCGGACGCGCTGGTGTACGTGGAGATCACCGGCGCCAAGTTCGACCCGGACACCCCGTTCGAGGTTTCCAACGGCAAAGCCGTGAAGACCTACAAGGACAACAAAGCCGCCTACTTCGCCGTGGAGGCGGATGACAAGGACGACGAGGTTACGCTGAAGAACTTCAAGGTCTCCGCCGCCGGGGACGCCGCGGCCGGTGACATCGTTCTCAAGTTCAGCAGCAACGGAGGCGACTTCGATCCCGCCGAGGTAGTGATCGGCCAGGTGGTTAAGCCCTTCGAGGTAACCGCCTCCTCCGCTCCGGAGATGGCCTACCTGGGCCAGGGCCAGGCTGCGGGCGACATCGTGATCAAGGAGACCGGCAAGGGCTCCATCCTCGACGACTTCCGGCTGGTCCTGCCGGACGGCGTGGCCTTCGCCGCCAAGCCGGACGTTAAGGTTACCGCCGGCAACATCGACCTCAAGGCCTCCCTCAAAGACGGCGGCAAGGCCCTCCTGGTGGACGTCACCGATACCAGCAGCGTCGCCAGCACCATTACCATCAGCGGCATCAAGTACGACGTCAACCGCCTGGCGATTGACGGTGACGTGAAAGTGACTATCGTGGGCGACCCCGACACGGAAGAGGACAGCCCTCTGTGGGCGGACCAAGTCCTGGCCGCGGTGGTCAACGCCAAGGTGGTGAGCGCGGCGGCCGCCCGGACCGCCAGCTTCACCATCGGCAGCACCACCTATACGGTGAACGGCAAGGAGTACACCATGGACGTGGCCCCGTACATCAAGGAGGGCCGCACCTACGTCCCGGTCCGCTACGTGGCCACCGCCCTGGGCGTTTCTGAGGACAACATCTTCTATGCCAGCGGCCAGGTTTCGCTCCTTAAGGACGGCCGCGCGGTGCAGCTCACAATCGGCAGCAAGACCATGGTGGTCAACGGCGTAGCCGTCACCATGGACGTGGCGCCTGAGATCCAGGCCGGCCGCACCATGCTGCCCTTCCGCTGGATCGCCACCGCCCTGGGGGCCAGCGTGAGCTGGAACGAGGAAACCAAGACCGTGACCATGAAGGTGGAATAGGCCGCCAGCGCGGCGGGGTGGGCCCGGGCCTCTTCAAAAGGCCCGGGCCCGCGAGTCTTGAAGGGGGTCGGAAAGCGGTGACGATCTGGGTTGGAGCCGCGGTGGCCTTCGTCGCGGGGACCTTCTTCGGCCTGCTGCTGGCGGGGCTCCTCGCCGCCGCGCGGGCGGGGAATGGGCCGCCCGCTCCGGCCGGGGGCGTGGTCAGCGGTCCGGAGGACCTGGAGCGGCTCGGCCTGGCCGTTCTGGGTGTTATTCCTGACGTGGGCGGTGAAACGGTCGGCGGGCCGCCAGCGTCGCGGCAGCGCGGTTCGGCACGATATTCTCGGGGGGATGGTTAGCGGTGCGAACTCGGAGCCTCATGGGCAGGGTCATTGCCGCCATGCTGCTTGTAGCCGGGCTGGCCGGCGCCGGTTGGGCGCCCGCGGCCCGGGCCGAGGCAACGGCGGAAGCCGAAGGCCAGGCTTCTGCCGTGGAAAGCCTCAGCCTGCAGCGGGCGCTGGACCTGGCCCTGGCCGCCAGCCGCGAGGTGCGCCAGGCCGAGCGCGAGCTGGAGCAGGCCAGGATGAAGAGGGAGGAAACGTGGGATTACTACACCGAGGCGCTTCTGACCGCCTACGACCCCGCAACCGGGTCGTACGTGTCCGGGGCGCCCGACGTTACCGCGGCCATGTACCAGGCCGACTACGCCTGGAGACGGGCCGGGAAGCAGCTTGAGGCCCAAAGGGACACAGTGGTGCGGCAGGTGTACGAGAAATACTACGCCGTGCTCGAAGCCGCCTCGGCCCTGGAGCTGGCGAAGCTGGAGCTGGAGAACGCCGGTCTCAGCCTTAAGGTTGCCGAGGCCCGGCGGGCGGTAGGAATGGAAACCGAACTCTCCGTCGCCTCGGTGCGGTCGCAGAAAGCGCAGGCCGAAGCCGCGGTGCAGCAGGCCGGAGCCAAGCTGGAGCAGGCCTGGCAGGACCTGGCCCTGCTTCTGGGCAAGCCGGTTTCCTGGCGGGCCGAGCTTACCGACCGCCCGGCCTTCTCTCCCCTGGAGGTGGCGGACCCGGAGGCGGAGATCGCCCGCATCGTGGAGGCCAGTCCCTCGATCTGGCAGGCCGCCCAGGCGGTGGAGCTGGCGCGGAAGACCGTGGGCATGAGCAACTCCCGCGATTACGACCGCCTGTCCCTGGACAACGCCCGCGATACCCTGGCCGCGGCGAGGGAGGAGGTCACCCAGGGCCTCCGCAACGCCTACCGGGCGATCAGGGAACTGGAAGCTTCCTACGCCACCGCGCAGGCCGCCGCGGATAACGCCCGCGAGGCCCTGCGGGTGCGCGAGGTGATGTACCGGGTGGGCATGGCTACCCGGGCCGAGGTGGCCGCGGCGCGGGCCAGCCTGGCCAAGGCGGAAGACACCCTGCTTAACCTGGCCGTGCAGCACGTGCTGGCCAAGATGGCCTTTTTTGCCCCCTGGGCGGCGGGCGGGACTTCCGGCGCGTAGAACTAGGGAGGCCCGGGAGGTGGCGGGCGGGTGCAGGCTCGCGAGAAAAAAGGCGGCAACCGGCCCACCTGCGGTCAACGTAAGCGCTGGCCGTGCACTCGATAGACAAGCCATTGATGAAGGGGGAAAGAAAGCTTATAATGGCGGTTACCAGGGGATAAAACATACTTTCGACGGGACAGAGCCTCCTGGGGAGGTGAAGAGGGGTTGGCGATGCGCGAAGAACTGCTTCGAATTGCCGAACACCTGTCGGAGGCGGAGCTGGAGGCCCTGCTGGACTACGCAAGATTTCTTATGTCAGAGGTGGATGAAGAGCCCCTGAGCGAGCCCGAGCGCTTGGCCGTCGCCGAGGCAAAGGAAGAAAGGCGCAGAGGGGGTGGCGAACCCTGGGAGAAGGTGAAGCGCGAGCTTGCAACAGTTGAGCAGGCTGGATACCAAGGTTGACGACCTGCGCAGGGAAACCGATGCCAAGGCAAGCAAGCTAGAAACCAAGCTTACTGAGCTTTATAAGGAAACCGATACCAGAATAGGTAGGCTAGAAACTACAGTTGCCGAGTTTCATAAGGAAACCGAAGCCAGGATAGGCAAGCTAGAGACTAAGATCGAGAGCTTAGAAGCCAGGATGGAGAGCTTGGAACCCAGGATCGACAAGCTGGAGGCCAGGATCGATAGATTGGATGCCAAGATAGACGCCAGAGTAGACGGCCTGCAACAAGAGTTCCGGAATTGCACCCGCTGGATAGTCGGAACCATCGTGGCCGTAGCAGGGGTAGCCATAGCCTTAGCCTCCTGGCTGTTCTAGCGGATCATTGTCGAATTAAGCAAAAGCGTCGGCATAGGAAATGCTGTACCTGCCTTTCAAAGTTGCCGCCAGCCAAATCCGGCGGTTGCTTGCTAGTACCACCCGCCACGGAAAAACCTTGTTCTTTACGTCGGCCTGGAAAGACGCCCCTCCTTTCTTGTAAGACAAATGGAATTTGGGATCAAGAGGTGCGCCTCCGGTCGGACCCACCCTCCGAGTCGCGGTTTTCATTTCCTCGTAGAGCCATACCATCCGGTCCAGGAACCAAAGTTTCGCCAGATACACGAGCGCGCAACCAAGAAGAGTCGGCCAAACGTCCAGGGCTACCACCCCCCAGACGACGAAAACCATCCCCAGCGCATCCATACCGTTTAGCAGGTTTGGTACGGCCGGTGATGGGGCGGCACGGGGACCTGCTTGCGGTTGAGCCACAGCCGTTCGCCCAGAACGCTCTTAGAAGCCCAGTTGTCGCCCCCCACCACGCTCGGCTTCTTGTTTGGTCGATGCGCTAGTTCGGCCCGGGAAGATCTGGAACTCAGGCCCGTTGCCGGGCGTCTAGATTAAAAAGGGAAACCAATCGGCGCGGCCTGCCGGCATAGAAGGAGAGGAATGGCAAATGAGGGCAACGGCAGCCTATCGTCTGAGTACGCTTTGCGGGGTAACGGCGCTAGCCACGGGCCTCGTCTATCTCGTCAACTTACCCGCTTTGACCAGTGACGCCACAAACGCGACGGTACCATGGGGTTGGCTGGCGCTCCTCGGCGGAATGCTGGTCTTGGTCCTGGTGGTAAGTAGCCAAAAGGGCTGGGGAACCAGATGGGCGGCAGTGGGCCTACTCATAAGCCTTGGCTTTATGTTCCTCCTGCAACTGCCGCCCATTGGGCTCTGGTTTCTCTTCCATGGGCAGGTAATCAGCGACGGACCAGTGGGACCGGTGGGCCACTGGGCGTGGTCGTTGCCCCACATTGTTGTGGCTGCGGCCTCTGCCGCCGCCCTATACCTGTGGTGGCGCCCATACCGCCGCTGAGGGTAGGCCGGACCGTTGTGCCTCAGCCATCTTCATTAATCGTCCGAGCAGTAAGTGAGATACAGTGGACAGCCGATTGTTTCGCTCGCTGTGCTCAGGGACTGGCGGCGTACCAGTCTATGAGCTGAGGGAGGGTTGGGAAGATGGCGAGATCGAGTGCGCACCAAGTGACCTCAAAAGGGTGGATTTCGCCCGTTCCGACGCCGACTTCCAGCCGCTCTTCCCCGACCTGGAGGGGGACCGGGAGAAGATTAAGCACCTGCTGGAGCTTTACCGGCAGGCCCTGGCTAACCTGGGGCCAGAATCTACTGTCGCCGAGGACCTAGGAGAGAACCTGCCCGGTCTCTGGTTCCTGCCCCGGGTAAGCCTGACCCTTCGGGGCGGGCGCAGGATCACCCTGATTCTACGGACAAATGATCCGGACCGGTAACGGAGGCCGATTCGGGCCGGGAGTTCTTATGGTGCTGTGGTGGTTCGTGCCCGCGTTGATTGCCCTGGCGGCCGGTGGGGGGTTGCTCAGCCGTGCGCCGGGTTCCGTACCGGTCTTTTTCGGGCGCCTGCTGGCGGTGGCGGCCTGGGCGGGTGCGGCGCTGGCGGTGCTGTGGGCGCTGCCCCAGGTTTCCGGTTTGCTATGGGGGAGGAGCGGGTGGTATGTGTTGCGAATGATCGAAGCGGAGCCTACGGCCCACCTGTTTCTACTGGTTCTTGGGCTGCTTCTCGGCTGGGCCGGCGTACGGCTGTGGCGGGACGTGCGCCGGACCTCCCGGCGGCTCGTGTAAAGCGAACCCGCTTTCGTGACCACAAAAGGGCCGGTACGAGGTTCCGGGGCAGGGTAGCCGGAGGGTGCCCTTTACGGTTGTCGCCCCGGACGACACCTGGAGCAGGAGAAGAAACGGCGCCCCAACTCCAACTCTTCCGGGTGGTGACGCCGGACGGTTACGAACTGGAACGTACCGTCATGAAGCTTCCCGTCAGCTAGATACTGACTTAGCCAGGAGGTTCAAAATGGTGCGGCGCAAACGCTGGTGGTGCAGTTTTCTTCTGAGCGGTGTGCTCCTGCTGTTACTGCCGACCGTGGCCGGCGCGCGCCTGCTGGTGTCCTCTCCGGAGGAAACTCTGCAGTCGGCGGACCTCATTATCACCGGCACCGTGATGGCCAGGGAGTACGGTGAAGCCGAGCGCCGGGTAACCGTTGAGGTGGATGAGGTTCTAAAAGGGGACTTCCGGGCCGACGAACTCAGTCTCGCCAGGCAGAAAAATCCGGTCTGCGGGTGGGCGGGCTTCGACTTTCCCGCACCGGGGACGCAAGTATTCCTTCTTCTGTGCGGCGAGGCAGAGCAGGGCTACCGGCCGGCTCGGGACCTCAACTATGTGGCGGTGGTGGAGGGCGACCGCGTCACCGGCCTCTACCGGGGCTACAACGTGGGGATTAACGGCCGCCGGTGGAGCCGGGAGGCTTATGCCGCGGCTTACGACGCCTTCTACCAGGCCCACCGTTCTAAGGAAGTAGCCCAAGCGAGTGGCGACCGGTCCGGCCTGGCCGCCGGCGCCGGGACCGGGCAGGAGGGGCAACAGCCCGCAGAGGTAAGCTGGCTCAGCCGGGTGTGGCGCTGCCTACAGGGGCTGTGGGATAGGCTTCTGTGATTGCGGTTGCTTGCTGGTACCACCCGCCACGGGAAAACCTTGTCCTTTACAAGGAGGTCGGGAGGCCATGGGCAAAAGACGGCTGGTGATTCTGAGCGTTTTCTTGCTGGTTACAGTCGTTTCTGCGGCTGCTCTTGCGGCCGAGCCTGTCAAGCTGGTGGTCAATGGGAAGGAAATCCAGCCTGACGTTCCGCTTCAGATGACTGACAATCTCCTGGTGGCACCGGTGAGGCACATAGCGGAGGCTCTGGGTTGCGCAGTGAATTGGGATGAAGCGGCGCGCACAGTATCTATTCTTGCTCCCTCCCAATCCGTTTGGGAACGCCGGGCAAAGCTTCTGGAGGAAGCCTTAGCTCCCACCACACCCCAGGAAGCAGTGAATAGGTGGGCAGAAGGGGTAAGGACCCGCAACGGCGCGTTGCAGTATGCGGTCTTTTCTCCCGAGCTCAGAACGCAAACGTACGAAGAATTTGAGCGCTGCGGCTGGGTCACCGGTGTTTCCAGTCCCTGGGTGCGGAACTACGAGATAATCAAAGAAACCCAAGCCCCCGACGGCAGCCGGGTATACGTTGTAAAGTTCGACCTAATAGCCTCCACAGGACCTGCGGGCTCGTACCTCACCAAGGTCACTGTAAAGCAGTACGATCCGTATTGGCTTATCGACCGGCTGGAAGAGGACAGGGTCCTGGCCCAGTTGCAAGGTAAGGTGGCTGATCTCCTAAAGGAGATGTGGCAGCAGCACTACCTCTTGCTGGAGACTTCGATCGTCTGCCACTCCTGTAGTGTTCAAGACTCTCAGGTAGAGGCGGTGTTCGCCACCACGGTCAAACACGTGTTGGCCTATGCCGCTCCTTCAGAGGTGCCCTGGCAAAAAGGGCGAATCCAATTCCTGGAGGAGAACCGCGACCGGCTCACGCCCGAACAGGTCCGCAAGGTGGAGGAGCAAATAGCCTTCTGGGAAGAGGAGCTCAAGGAGTACATCCGAAAGCCGGAGGAAGGCAACATGTTCCTTAAGGTAGAGGGAGAGCTGGACGCCGATGGAAACCTCAAGCCCGAGACGGTGAAGTTCTACTACGAAGACCCCATGGGTGACTACCTGCCTTTCATAAGAGATCAGTGGGACCAGTTCAAAAGCGCCGCCGAGCTGGAGAAGCGGGGCTATGAGGAAATGCGCCGGCTGGTGGAGCAGTAGACTGGGGAAGCCAATGGCTGAAAGGTCGTGGCCGGTTCTCGCCCCTCCCAATGCGAACCTGAAGGCTTCCGGGAGGGCAGAGGGAGCCGACGCGAGCCATCGACAAGGGCTCGCCGCCTACGGTGAGTGTGCCGGGGGTTGGTAAGATGGCGAAAGCCAGGGCCAGTTCGTACTCAGGCTGGGTTGTCAGCCTTGTCCTTTTGACCGTCGTGGCCGGCCCGGAGGAGCCCCGGTCGGAGGAGAAAAGCTTCTGGGCCCGCCTGGGCGATTTCTTCCGGCGCCTGTGGCGGCGCTAACCTGGGGGGGGGTGACAGATATTGTGGCCGCAAGGAGCGTATGGCTACTGATAGCCCTGTTGATCGTCCTCATTTTGCCCGTGGGCGCCGCCCGGGCGGCCGATCTTCCGCCGCTCGAGGCGGACGACCTCGTGAGGGTGGATTTCGCCCGCTCGGACACCGAGTTGCCGGTCAGCATCCTGCCGGAGGCAGCCGAGCAGCCGCAGGCCACCCTAACCCGACTGCTACCGACGGGATTTGAGGCCCAGTGGCGGGCCGGGATGGTGCAGGGCCGGGAAATAGGTGAGGTCCGTCTCGCCCTCCCGGGCGAGGAGGGTCAGGTGCTGTTTCGCCTCCGGGAGGCGGCCGGAGGTCTTTCTCCCGCCCGGCGGGCCCAGATTGTGGCCGGGCGCCTGCAGTCCCTGCTCGACCGGGGGCTAACCGCCGGGGAGATCGCGGTCACCCGGCGCCAGGGAGACTGGGTGGTGGTAGCTCGGGACCAGGTCCTGGCTACGGCCGATGCCCGCACCGCCCGACTTAGCAACAGCCATCCCCAGGCCCTGGCCTACCGCTGGGCCCAAAACCTGATCCATGCCCTCGCCCAGCGCGACCGGCCGGCCAAGAGCGGGCGCACCGTGGATTTGGTGCTCGACCCGGCGGCGCGCGGCACGGTCTACGCCCTCACCGTGGAGGGGGTCCAAAAAAGCTCCGACGGGGGTGGCACCTGGCAACCGCTGCCCATACCCTACACCGAAAACCGTCCGGAAGCGTCTCCCGCTCCCTTTCCCCAGAGCCTGGCCCTCCTCCCCGGCGATCCCCGGCGCCTGCTGGTGGGCATCTACCCGGGGGAAATCTGGCTTTCCGACGACGGCGGGGCGACCTGGGAGAAAACCTGGGCCGACGCCCCGGGATCCGGGGGTAACGCCCGGGTTTACGCCCTGGAAGCCGACCCCCAGGTTCCAGGCAGGGCCTGGGCCGGCCTGGCGGATGGCGTGGACAGGGGCTACGTTTTGCGCAGTGACGACGGCGGCCGCACCTGGCAGCGGGTCTGGCAGGGAGGCGGGGTGATCGACCTCCTGCCGGTCCCGGGTTGCGCCGGCGCGGTGATGATACAGGCCATGGAGGCCAACCCGGAGGCGGATAATGCGTGGGAGCCCCGGGTTTACCGCTCGGGTGACGGCGGGATTAGCTGGCAGCGCCTGGGTTTCGGCGGCATCCTGATCCGGGATAGCTCGGCACCGGGGGTGGTCTACCGGACGGAGTGGCGGCTGGAGAAGTTCGGGGACCGGTACCTGAAGACCGGTTACCGGCTCAAGCGGTCCTCCGACGGCGGGGCCACCTGGGAGGAGGTGGCCTGGTCGGGTGTCCCGGACGAACCCTGGCTCTTTGTGCCCGTAACCGTGGGGGGCGAGGCGCGCCTGCTGCTTCAGGGCGACCGCACCTACTATTACCGCCGCTGGACCCTGGCTCCCCTGCCCCAAGGCTTTGCCGAGCGCCGGCGGCAACTGGAAGCCCTGGTGACCGAGGCTTTGTCCTGGGGTACGGACGACGGCGTGAGCTTTACCTACACTCCGGAAGAAAATGCCCTTTACGTCAGCGGCTTTAACAGCGGCCTGTACCGGCTGGAACTGGGGTTGCCGGTGGTCCTCTGGACCCCGGAAGAAATCGTGCAGAAATACCTGGCCGTGGAGCCGTGGCAGGCCCGGTCCTACCTGGCGGCCCGTACCCTGGTGGCCATACCCACGCCCGGCCGAGGGGAGCGGGAACTGGTTTGGACCGGCCGGTACGAGGTGCTGCGGCGGGAAGAACGCGGCGACGGTCGCCTGGTGCTTACGGTACGCCAGTATATGCAGCCGCGGCAGCCTATCCCCGGCCAAAAAGGGCCGGTGGTGGAGGTGGTTAGGTACACCTTCGTAAGGGAGGGCCTATTCTACGGCCTCTACGCCGTGGAGCCGGTGAGCGGCTAAGGCGCGGCCAAGGCCATCGGAGCTGCGCCGGCGCCGGCCGGTTCTATCAAGATCAAGGAGCGGTTCTTATGTTCCCTCCAGCCAGGACGACGAATAGCCCCGAAAAGCTCTTGGCGGTCCTGGCCGTTCTGGCCCTGCTTCTCGCGGCAACGGCCTGCCGAGCTGCCGCCGGTGACGAGGTGGTAGCCCTGGTCAACGGCGAGGAGATTACCCTTCAGGAGTTGGACATGGCAATTAGAGAGGTGGAGGTGGGCCTGCAGATGGCCTCGCGGCTTGAGGAGCTGGAGCCGGGTTCTTCGCCCGAGCCGATCGGTGCGGCAGAGTTCGTTGCGGCCTTGGGCATAGACCCGGGAGCCATGAGCGAGGAAGAGGCCCGTTTCTACCGGCGGCTGGAGCGCGAGCTGGAGCGCCAGAAACGGCCCCCGGACCGCAATGAGGCCTTCAACCAACTGGCACGCAAGGAAGTTCTTTACCAGGAGGCAGTCAAACGCGGGCTGGGGGTTTCCCTGGCCGAGGCGCGCGAACTGCAGCGGCAGGTGGAGGAGGTTTCCCGGAAGGCGTACGAACGGGAAGGCCGGTGGCAGGAGATCCTCCGGATGGAACAAGAGGCAGGCTCTGGGGTACCGGTCGCGGGAGGAATGGAAAGAGGCCGTGTTACCGTCGATTGCCCGGGACGCCAGCATCAGGAGGTTGAAAAACTGGTTTGAGGAACGGCTGGCGGCCAGCCACCCCGAGGTGCGGGAGACCGACTTTCTGGTGTTGAAGGAGAACGCCTGGGAAGACTATACCGAGTACCTGCTGCGCCGCGCTAAAATCCGCATTCGAAAAGAGGGCTTCAGCCTGAACTTCCACGGCGAAGCGTGGTCGGAGGACCTGCTCGGGCGGCAATGACTGGCCGTCAGCGCATTGCGGGCCTGCGGGTCTGAAACCGGCCGGTAGACTGCCCACCCCGGCACGGGATCGCAGGGCGTCGCCGGGACGGCCGGACTGCCGTTTGGCCTGGGTGCGGGGAAGGAGGTGAATCGGGTGAGAGCGTCTCGCGATCATTGGCCGGCCCTTGTGGTCTTGCTAGTCGCCGGGGGCCTGTTCCTATTGTTCGGGTGCATCCAACAAGGCAAACAAACGGCTCAACCGCGAGTAGCCGGGGACTGGTTTACGTACATCGGCGGGGTCCCGGGAGAGCCGTCGCCTGAGCGCCAGCGGATTGGTTACCAGGTTTCGCTTACTAACACCGGTACTGCACCGTTACGGGGTTGGAGGTGGGAAATGGTAATTCCGCCGGAGGTCGAGGCGAGGCTTATTCGCACGGAGCAGAAGGTCGATCCTGATCCAGTTGCTCCCTCTATATTGCCCGACTTACCGCCCGGAGAAACGGTCAAGATTGCGGGTTACCTGGATTTGAACGCCGAGGGGCTCTCCAAGCGGGATCTTGTTGCCCTTGCCGATTCTATCACCCTTCGAATCGTGGGCGCGGACGGGCGTGAGCTCTTATCGTTTCCGCGGACGCCGTATAAAGTTCCTGCAGGAACGCCCCGGCAAGAAGAGCGGGCAGGAACTGAGCCGCCCGAAGCCGAAACCTCCGGAGCGGCGGCCGGGGATACCAGATTGCCCCCCGGCGTAACGGCGGAACAGGTCGCGGCTGGCGCCTGGTCCCCTGATGGTGAGGTCCTGGCCTACTTTCTCCAAAACCAACACCCGGCGGCAGAGGGGAGTATTCACCTATGGCGGCCTGGCCAACCACCCGGCGAGGTGGCGCGGGAATGCCGGGTGACCGGCTTCCAGTGGTCGCCCGACGGCCGTTACCTCCTCTCGGACGCAGGCAGCAGCGCCACCCGCAGCGGCCTGCTGATTGAGGTCGCCTCCCAAGAGGTGATCGAGCGCTTCTCCTTTGTCGGGGAGGCGTATTGGTCCCAGGATTCCGGCCGGCTCCTGGTGGCCCGGCCCCGGCCGATAACTCCACCTCCGGTCTGGGAGGTAGAGGGAACCCTGGATGTGGCCGCCTATGTCCCGCAGACGCGGAAGTGGTTCGTCTTCGCCCGGGGCAGCCAGGATTATTACCTCCAGCCCACGGATTGGGATAACCGAGGTTACCCCGTTTTTGAGAAAGTACCCTTCGCTCAGCCCCACAGAAGAACCACCGTTTCGGTGGAGGAAATCGTGGCCCATCACCTCCCCCGGCCCTTTGCCCCCGAGGTCTTGCCGGAAGGGTTGAAATACCCCGGCCGATGGAAAGGCAGCGTCATGCCCACCCTGCTTCAGGAGATGGCGCGGATGGGCTGGCGGGAACTCCCCGCCGAACAGATGGGGGCCCTGCGGTTCTTTGCCAAAGAGGTGGCCGGAGTGCAGGTGAAGATCGGAGTGTTGCCCGCAGAAATCGGCGGCCCCACGGAGGATAAGGCCACCACCACGATCACAGTGGAACTCTGGCCGCTGGAATAAGCAGGAAGGAATGGTCGGGAAAATGCTCAACGTCCGGGTACGGCAGCTAGAGAGCGCTGCCACTCCCCCGGCGCATTGGAGGGAAGATCATGAAAAAGCGCGCGCATGGGCTGCCGGTGGAGGCCATCCTACTGGGCCTCGGGCTCGGCCTGTTGGGCCTCGGACCCACTCCGGCCGGCCCGGCCCTGGCCGACGACGCCAGCCTGGGCCGGGTGGGCGACGGGGTACAGCCTTTGCATCAGACTGAAGTGCAGATGGTGGCCGAAGAGGTACGGGTCAAGGTGTCTCCTGAGCGCTCGGAGGTAGAAGCCACCTTTACCCTCCTGAACCGCGGGCCGGCCGTGAACCTGCTGGTGGGTTTCCCCCAAGCCCTGGAGCAGGCCGGCCCGGAAAGGGCCGAATTTGGCGATGACACCACCCTCCACGACTTTCGGGCCTGGGTCGGGGGCCGGGAAGTGCCGGCAAGACTGGAAAAGGCGGCCACCGGCGGGCAGGGGTCCCAGGCGGGGGAAAGGTCCCCGCCGGAGAGCGGGCCGCCCGGCTTTCCCGCCCTGCCTCCTTACCCGGCCTGGTACATCTTTCCGGTTTCCTTGGCCTCCGGGGAGCAGGTGGAGGTACGCAACACCTACTGGGTAAAGAATACCGCCTGGTCCAACGGCGAGGTAGAAACCGGCTACATCCTGCAAAGCGGCGCCACCTGGGCAGGGCCCATCGGCCGCGGGCGGGTGGAACTGGTCCTGGAGGGCATTGACCCCTACCAGGTCATCGGCGCCCGGCCGGGTAACTGGCGCCTGGAGAAGGAAAACACCTACGTCTGGGAGTTTGCCGACTGGGAGCCGGACAGAGACATTACCTTGCACTTTTCCAACCGCCCTGGTTGGGCCATGTTTTCTTCCCCCCGGCCGGAAATCGACAGCCTGCTCCAGGAAGGCCGTTATGCAGAGGCTTTGTCCTTGCTGGAGCAGGCGCTGCGGGAGGCCTCCCTGGCGGATGGGGAACGCCAGGCTCTTCTTTTCCGCCGGGGCCTGGCCCTCCAGGAAGCGGGTCGCCTCCAGGAGGCCCGCGAGCTGTGGGAAGCCAACCTGGACCTTCCCTGGCTGGCCAGGCAGCGGGGTGAAGAGGCGGCCCAGGAGGCGCTTTCTGGCAGCCAAAGCGAGCCGCCTGGCGCCTACCGCCTGGCCGGCGACCCGGCCGCTTATTACCACCTGGCCCGGATCTACCGCCAGCAGGGCGACCTGGCCAGCCTAAGCCTGCTCTACCACCAGGTAGTAGCCCGGCGGATGGGCCTGCCCCTGCAGCGCTGGCTGGAACTGTACCTGCCCACCAGCGAACGCGTCCGCCCGGAGCCCCCCGTAGTGGCTAGGGCGGAGGTCGAGCTGGAACACAACTTTGCCAAGGAACGGCCGCTAATCGCTGTGGAGCTGGCCGACCCCGACGGTGACCTGTGGCAATGGTCTCTCCGGGCCTGGACTGTTTCTGGCGGCACAGAGGCGGTGCTGGCCAAGCAGCAGAAAGAGGTCTGGTACGGCGAGACCTATTCTACGCAGGCCCGCGTCCCCCTGCACGCGCAGCCGCCGGGCACAGTGATCTACTACCAGGTCAGCGCCCGGGACGGCGCCGGGCACGTGGCACAGAGCGGCGTCCGGGTATGGACGTTACCCAGCGCTGCAGAAATGTGGGGCCAGCCCCTGGGCGAGGTGCAGGTAGAGGACCGGGTGACGCCGCGGCAGGAGGTGTTGATCGGCAACCTGGCCGCCACAGGCACCAACCTGCGTTTGGAACTGGCGGACGGCCGGCGGATCGAGTTTTCCGCCCCCAAGCCTCTGGATGATGCCGCCACCGGCGGGTTGGCCCTGGTCAGCGGTTCCTGGCCGGAGGAAGGCACCTTTGTAGCCGAGCGGATCGTACCGTTGAGCGGCGACCTGGCTGGCCGCCGGGTCGAATTGCGCCCCTACCTTAACCTCGTTCCCGGAGTGGGGCTTTTCCTGGACAATCGGGGTATGGAGTATTCCGGCGGGCGGGAGCAAATTCACGCCGCCTTTCGCTCCCCTCCCTTTATGCTCAACTACACCACCTTTGTCGAGGCCCTGGAGTTGACGGAGATCCTCGACCTCTCCCTGGGCTACCACCCCGGCTCCAGGGTGATTACCTGGGAGGGCCGGGGCCGGCCGCTCAAGCTGGGCATCGGACGGAGCGCATACTCCGCCTACCGGGGCCCGGGCGAGCCCTGGGCCAGCGCCCTTTGGTACGACGGGAAACTGTACGTGCCCCTGCGTTTCGTGCTGGAACACTATGGCTACAGGGTGGAATACGACCCCGGCCAGAACCTCATCCGGGCCGGGGCGCCCTTCAAACTGGAACGGGCTGAATGACTGTAGGTTGGCGGGTTACCCAGGGGGGGTTGCGGAGGTGCAAGGCCTGACGCCCCTCGCAGCTAATTAATGGCCGGACCGTGCTGCCCCTGCGCTGGGTGGCCGAGGCCCTGAGCGCGGACGTGCCGCGTCACCGGCCTCTACCAGGGCTACAACGTGGGGATTAACGGCCGCCGGTGGAGCCGGGAGGCCTATGCCGCGGCTTACGACGCCTTCTACCAGGCCCACCGTTCTAAGGAACGCCCAGTTGGGCAATGCCATGTACGTCACCGCCGGTTGGACTTACGACGGGAGGACATGGTGCACCCTGAGCGGCCGGAGCACGCCGGAAGCGGTAGTGAAGATGGCGGGGTCCTGCATACAGAGGACGGCGGAAGAACCTGGGGAGTTCAGTGGGAGGATAAAAGCGTAAACCTGCCCTCGGGTTACGATCTCTGGTTTCAGGATACGACCCAGGGGTACGCGCTGATCAATGGGAAACTGCTGGCCACCAGAAACGGTGGGCAACAGTGGTTTACGCTTTCCTTTGGCGATGAAGATTTCGTCCCCCAGCACCTGAGCTTTGTTAACCCCGCCACCGGATGGGTAATCGGCGTTACCAGACGAGAGGACCATTCCCAAGCGCCGGGCGAGAATCTGGAAAACAGGCTGGTAGTGTTCCGGACAACTGATGGGGGCAGACACTGGCAGCAGCAGTTTGCTCAGGACTACCCCGATGACCGGGTCGGGAGCATAGACATCCAGTTCATCAATGCCACCACCGGTTGGTTTTTGACCAGTAATCTGGCGACCTGGGCCGGTGAGCTCTACTATACCGCCAACGGCGGCGGGGACTGGCAGAAGATCAACCAGATCAAGTGCGTCAGACCCACGCCCACCCAGGTGCAGTTTGTCACCGCCCAGGTGGGCTGGATTCCGCTGGATGTTGGTGCCGGGCCGGTCGCCGGGGGGTTGCTGCTTACCCGGGACGGCGGCAGGAGTTTTGCCCTGGTGGAAGGCGCCGGCGAAAGCATCCGGGAGGCGGTCTTCATTTCGCCCCAACAGGGATGGGCCGTGGGCACAGCGCCCAATTGTGGGGATTACCTGATCCGCACTACCAACGGTGGTCAGTCGTGGACGCAGGTTTTCCCGCAGCCGCCGGTTCAGGCCGAACCTAATAACCTTGGGGAGGCTGAAAGGAATGAGCGGAAGGAGTAAACGGTTACTTACTGCCGTGGCCATAACCAGGTGAGGGTCACCCCTTACAGATTGAGAGCGTGCGCGACATCAACGGCGACAGCTGGCCGGAAATCCTATGGAGGGATGCCGGGGCGGATGCGGTTGATTTCAAGGAAAAGAGCTGCAGCCCGTGTTGCCGCCCGAGGCGTACTATTATCCCACGGGGCGACTTCCTTCCCGGAAGGTTGCGGCTGCCCGAACCCATGGCCCCGGGCAGCGGTAACACAATGCTCAGCCTGGGCAGGCCGGGCATGGAGATCTCTTTGCTGGCCCTGGTTTGGTTCTGCTCATGGCGTTGCTGGTCCTCGAGCTGTCCGCCTGGCTGCTGCGGCAGTGGGTGGAGGTATGAGGTCCTGCGGAGAGCTTGCTGCCGCTCTTCTGGCATGTTAAGATGAAGCCATGGGCTAGTGCGGGGATGATCAAAGATGGCCGAGCAATCGCTGGTCGAACTGGCCAAGAGCGTACTGGAGCCGGTCAAGCAGGTAAAGATGGCTTTCTTGTTTGGCTCGCGGGCCGAGGCTAGGGCAAGGCAGGATTCCGATGTGGATATAGCCGTCTATTGGGAGCCTAAACCCGGCAGAAGGCAAAAGGAACGGGTATGGGAGACCCTGGAAAGGACCCTTGGCACCGAGGTAGATCTGGTGGACCTTAATGATTGCCCGGCCACACTGGCCTGGGAGGCCCTTCAAGGTATCCCCCTCGTTAAACGGGATGAACGCTTTTACCTCGAGTACATGCTCGAGGTTTCCCGCGAGGCGGAAGACTGGCAGGAGTACCTTTTCGACCTGTGGCGGTGGCGCCGCCGCCTGGCAGGGGAGTAGGATGAGTCCGCTACGGCCCGCCCAAAGGGAAAGCATAATGCGCCGTTTGAGTTTCCTCCAGGTGGAACTCAGCGATTTGCAGGAATATAACGGCCTTACTTATGAGGAGTATCAGACGGATCGCCGTGTCCGACGGGAAGTGGAGCGACTGGTAGAGAACCTGGCCAATGCGTGCTTGGACATAGTGAAGATAATCCTGGCTGGAGAGAATTTGGAGGTGCCTTCTACCTATTCTTTAGCGTTTGCCCGCTTGAGCGAGGCCGGGTTGATCCCCCATGACCTGGCCAAAGATCTGGCCGCCTTGGCCCGGACACGCAACGTTCTTGCCCACCAGTACCTGGACATCAAATGGGAGAGGCTGCACCACTTTCTCCGGCATGGTCCGCGCCTTCTGGCTAGGTTTGTAGAGATCGTAGAGAGGAAGTTGGAGGAGAGCGCAGAAGAAGCCTAGAGTAGTCCCTAACCCTCATGCCACTCAGGTGGCAACAGCAGAGGATGAAAACCGCGCTACTCGGCCTATTTTTCCAGGGTAGGCCCGTGGGCCTAAGGAGGCGTAGCGTGGCGCTATTTGGGAAAAGGGAGCCGGAACAGGTACAAATTCTGGAAAAGGACCTCGCCTGCCAGGTATGTGGGCACGACAGGTTCTGGCGCCGCCAAGCCCAGTTGAATACGGCGGTGGCCACCTTCTTTGACCTTGACTGGACCAACCCCTCGGCGACCTGCTTGATCTGCGCCCGCTGCGGCTATATCCACTGGTTCCTGCCGGAGTAGGCCGGCGGAATCGTCTTTTGGCAACGCCGTATAACCGAGGCGCCGCCGGGGAGAGGGTACAGGGTGCCCCGTCCTAATCGCGCCGCCATCTGATAGATCTTATCTGGTAGCGGAAGACACCTGCCGGCGCGTTAACGGTTACTTCGTCTCCGACTCTCCTTAACAATAATGCCTTTCCGACAGGCGAAATATCGCCGCCTCCTACGTTTCTCGAAAAGGCCCTGCGGTTCTTTGCCAAAGAGGTGGCCGGAGTGCAGGTGAAGATCGGAGTGTTGCCCGCAGAAATCGGCGGCCCCACGGAGGATAAGGCCACCACCACGATCACGGTGGAACTCTGGCCGGTGGAATAGACACCGCCCCTTGTTCACGTGCGCGTCCCGGTGGTGCTTAAGGGCGGGAAGGTCCGCCACGTGTACAGAATGCTCCTGTCGAAGGCCTTGCCTTTCCCCACTCCCCTGGTGCGGGGTCTAGTAACCCCAAAAGGGGACTACACCATCTAACAAGGAAGGTAGACCGAGCGGGGAAGACGTAAGCATTGCCCAGATTCCCACTAGCGTGGTAGAATATGGGCCAGGGAGGGGAGGAGATTGGCCTTGCCTGAGGAAGAAACCAGAAAGCAGGTCGCAGCCGGCAGCGAGGAGCAGAGCTTCACCTTCCGCACCTCCTTCGACCCGTTCAACATGATCATGCAGCAATTGGGCAAGCTGGAAGACAAGCTGGGCAAGCTTGACGAAAAGCTCGACAGCAAACTTGAGGGTTTACGCCGAGAATTAGATGCCAAGATTGAGGGTCTCCACCGGGAAATGGATGCCAAAATAGAGGGCCTCCACTGGGAAATGGATGCCAAGATTGAGGGTCTCCACCGGGGAGTAAATGCCAAGATTGAGGACCTCCACCAGGAACTGCACAACACCACCCGCTGGATAATCGGAACCATCGTGGCCGTAGCGGGGGTAGCCATAGCCTTGGCCTCCTGGCTGTTCTAGCGAACCGTCCCCATCTGTGCCCCCTTCGGCTCTTCGCGCCGAAGATTTAGTTCTGGACACCCGCGCTTTGTTAACTCTGAAGGCCGCCGCGCCCCTCTCTACCTCCGCTCTCAGCACCTCAGCCACGTCCCGGAGGAGCGAGAGGCATCCCGCCGAATTCCTTGGCCAGGCCGATAGCGAAGGCGTCGGCATAGGAAATATTGTACATGCCTTTCAAAGTTGCTGCCAGCCAAATCCGGCGGTCGCTTGCCGGTACTACCCGCCTAGGCGGTGCCCCTCAATACGGAGGGGTAACGATCCCCAGCACCGCGCCGGTTATGGACTCGTTACGGGACAGTTCCTGTAGGGTCGCCGGGTCACCCACGGCGACGACGCCGTAGTAGCGCACGCCGTGCTCCCGGAGGAAGGCGGCGGTTCGCTGGAGATTGTCGGCGTGATAACTCGGAATCCGGCTGGATTAGGCGGGTGAGCAAACATGGCCGAGCAATCGGTGGCGGAACTGGCCAGGAGCGTACTGGAGCCGGTCAAGCAGGTAAAGCTGGTTTTTTTGTTCGGCTCGCGGGCCGGGGCCAAGCCAAGACAAGATTCCGACGTGGATATGGCCGTTTATAGGGACCCGAAACCGGGTAGAAGGCAAAAGGAACGGGCGTGGGAGGCTCTGGAAAGGGCTCTGGGCGCCGAAGTGGATCTGGTTGATCTGAATGATTGCCCGGCCTGCCCCTGGCCAACTTTCTTTTTCCGTGGGGCGGTGTTCCAGAATCCCACCTAAAGCCCATATATTTGGGGCTAGTTTTCTTGAGTGGATTAATCGTTGGCTGCACTGTTTACATCGGCGAACTTATAAAAGAGCAAAAGTCGGATAATAAAGCTGAGTGAACTGCCCTCCCTTAGGTAAACACCGGGTTCACTACCGTGCTCACCCCGGCGGCGGCCGCACTCTTCAGGGCCGGCGCCAGGCGCTCCTCCACGGCTGAGAACTCCCGCACCCGGGCCATCCGCCCCCGGGGAAGGCCCGTTGCTACCACCAGCAGATCAACGTCCGAGTCGAAGCGTGGGGTCCCCCGTCCCACGGAACCGAAGACGGCCAGGGACACCAGCCGCTCGCCGTAGACTTCCTGCGCCGCCCGGGTTAGGGCCTGTAGAAGGCTCGCGAACGTTGCCTGTAGTCTGCCGGCCACCGTTACGCCCCCCTTTCATTCTAGCAGAACGAGCGGGCCAGAACTAGGGGCTCCCGCGTGTGGCTATCCGCTGGAGGTTAGGCCTTGAGGGAGAATCGGCATGGTGCTAGAATACGTCTAGGCAAGATACCCGGGAGTTGAAGGTGGTGATGGCATTGGCCCTAAGGGAAGACCTTCTTCGCGCCATCGAGCAGCTTGAGCGCGAGGAGCAGCTTAATCTGGCGCAGTGGATACTAGGCATGGAGGAAAAGGACTTCGATATGCAGGAGACACCGGAGGATCTGCGCACGATCCGGCGCGGGCTGGAACAGCTCGACCGGGGGGAAACGGTGTCCGCCGAGATGGTCCGAGAGAGGCTCCTTGCCAGGAGGCAGAAGTGAAAGTTCGCTGGACGCAGGAAGCGATAGACTTCCTCGAGGCCCAAGAAGACTATATGTCCGGGCTGGGAGTGCGCATCGTTGCCGAAGCGGAGGAAAAGCTGCGCCGGTTCGTCGGCGTTCACGTGCGCGTCCCGGTGGTGCTAAAGGGCGGGAAGGTCCGCCACGTGTACAGGATGCTCCTCTCAAAGGCCCTGCCTTATAAAGTCTATTACGAGATACAGGAAGACGCAGTCGTAGTAGTGGCCGTGCGCCACGCCCGCCAGCGCCCGATAGAATCGTCTGAGTGGGCTCAATAGGGCGGAGTCACGATCCCGAGGATCGTGCCGGTTATGAGTTCATTACCGGACAGTTCCTGTAGGGTCGCCGGGTCACCCACGGCCACCACGCCGTAGTAGCGCACGCCGTGCTCCCGGAGGAAGAAGGCGGTTCGCTGGAGGTTGTCGGAGTGATAACTCGGAATCCGGCTGAGCGCCTCCAGCGCCGTTATGAACTCTTCTTCGCCCTCCGGGCCCTCTAGATAGGGATTGCCAACCAGCCTCTTCGCCAGGTAGGGCTTCTCCTGGTACTCGTGGTCTTCGTAGGCGCACACCGCGCCCCACATCAGCCTGACCGCCTCCGGAAATAGGGCCCTCATTTCGTCGAGGGTCAGAGGCCGGCTGAAGGAAAGGGCCATTTCTACCAGATTATCTCGAGGAATCGTTTCCAGCACCGCGAATTCTATCCTGATCTTCTCGTAATTCACTGCCGGATGATAGAACTCCAATCTGGGCACCGCATACGGCGCCAGGTACACTTTGGCTCCTTCCGGAAGGCCCGTTGATATACCCGGATAGCGCCTGACAAGGGGTTCATCGGGACTCAGTACGCAGAAAGAATAATGGCCTTTACTCTGCTCTCCCCCCCAGGCATCAAAATCCAGGGTGAGGGTTCCGGCCGCGCAGGGTTTGTCGCCTACCAACCGGAGGAGGTAGTACCGCTTCTGCCGGCCGAGCCAGCGCACGCCGTAGCTCTCCCCGCCAAGCGCCACGGTATTAGGCTCGCTGAAACGTACCAGTTCCGGGTACAGGCAGTCCAGACGATTCTCCTGCTTCTGCAGCATTATCTCCGGGACTACGAACGCCAGCACCAGCACCCCTATGGCCACAGCTAAGGAAATCAGAGTAATCCTCAAGACGCTTCTTAAGCGGGCCTTACGCAGGAATTCCCTTTCGTTGAAGACCGGTTCGGTGCTGCCGCGCTCCTGGTTGACCTCTTGAGTCATTCTAGCTCCCCCTTCCCTCTTCCAGATATTCTCTCAGCTTCCTTCGCAACCTCCAGAGCAAGGTCTTTACCGTATGGCGACTGGTGTTCAACCGAGCGGAGATTTCGGCGGTGCTGAGATCCAGGCTGTATTTCAGGTGAAAGAGCTTTTGCTCGGTAAGGTTGAGCCGCCCCAGCGCCCTTTCTATCTCTACCCTGGTTTCGATCCGGTCGGCCTCGGAAGGCCAGGCGGGGGAGCCGGGGTCGAGGCTCAACCCGGCGAATTCCCGCCGGTTTTTCCTCACCAGATCCACATATCGGTTTTTGGCCACGGCCATGACATAAGCCGTCAGCCTTCCCTCCGGGACGCCGTCGGCATGGAGGTAGGTGGAAATAAGCGCCTCCTGCGCTATGTCTTCGGCGTCGGCGGGAGATAGCCCGAGCCTCAGCAGATAGCCCACGGCGATTCGGTATAGACGCTCCCACATTCGCTCCCTCTCCCCGGCACCCCTTCCTACTATATTAGACGGATCAGGACCGGGAAAGGTAAACAAGCCGGCCGGCGAGCTGTGCCCTGGTACCCGAGTTGTTCCGGCTCGGGCCCGGTTGCATGTGGAGCCCCAACTCTTCGGGCTCAAGGTGGTGGGTGCGGAAAGTATAGCGTCCGGCCGGCAAGGGGGGAACCCCAGCTCCTTCGCCAGCGTCACTTTAACGGAGCCGGCCGGCTGCGAGAACCGGCCGCAGTACTTGGGTAAGCATCTGCCACTTCGGAGGGAACGACCAGGTGCAAGCGCTTTCGGAACTCGCGGGGGTTCGTCGATGAACGGAGTACAAAGGGTACTGCTATCTGGCGTCATTTTAGCGATCGGCGCATCTTCGTTTGCTTGTCATGCCCGGGATGACAACCCGGCAAGACCTGAAGCAGGAACGCGGGCGACCTGGTCGGAAGGAGAGCAGGCGGCCGCCCAGGGGGAGAATCCCTACCTGGCCCTGCATTCCCTGGAGTTCATCGAGGCCAACACCGGGTGGGTGGCGGCGGAGGACCGCAGTTCACCGCCGGGACAAGGCTCGCAGATTCTAAGGACGCTGGACGGTGGAGCGCATTGGGAGAAGGCGGCCGAGCTAAAGGATACGGCCGTGCACCGGTTAAGATTTGTTGACCGGACCACCGGATGGGCGCTGGCGGAGTCTGGCGGTCAGAACTCGAAAGCCCAAGCCGGTATGGTCAAGCTCCTTCACACCGAAGACGGGGGGCAAACCTGGGAAGCCCAGTGGGAGGAGACAAGCACGAACTTGCCTGCCGGGTACGATCTTTGGTTTCAGGATGCGACGCAGGGCTATGCGTTGCTCAACGGCCGATTACTGGCCACTCGAGACGGTGGGAAACAATGGTTTTCGCTTTCCTTCGGCGTAGCGGGCTTTGTCCCCCAGCACCTGGCTTTTGTCAACCCTGCTACCGGGTGGGTGATCGGCGTGGTCCCGGGCAAAGAGTCTAGCAAGGCGGCCGAGGGCCGCGAAGATAAGGTGGTAGTCCTCCGGACCGCCGACGGAGGTAAACACTGGCAGGAGCAGTTTGCTCAGGGTCACCCGGATGGCCAGGGCGGGAGCATAGATATCTGTTTCGTGGATGCCAGTACGGGCTGGTTCTTGACCAGCAACCTGGCGACCTGGGCCGGCGAGCTGTATTACACCGCTAACGGCGGCGAGGATTGGGAGAAGATTAACGAGATCAAGTGCGTCCGACCCACACCCACTCAGGTGCGGTTCGTCACCTCTCAGGTGGGATGGATTCCTCTGGACGTTGGGGCCGGGCCGATCGCCGGGGGTTTGCTGCTTACTCTGGACGGGGGCAACACCTTCGCCCGGGTGGAAAGCGCTGGTGAAAGCCTCCGAGAGGTGGTTTTCGTCTCTGCGCGGCAGGGGTGGGCGGTGGGCACCGCCCCCGATTACGGTGACTACCTGATCCGTACCACCGACGGCGGCCGGTCGTGGACTAAGGTCTTCCCTTAGCCCGGGCCGTTTGAGGCCGATCGCTTTGGCGGACCGGAAGTAGAACAGCTTGCGGTCCGCGAAAACCCAATCTGGAGGAGAGGGGAAGCATGAGCGCAGCTGGCAAGCGTCTGGTTACGGTCGCAGTGGTTGTTATCCTTCTTTCCGTCGCCACTCTGGCTCTGGCGGCCGCGCCCGTTAAACTGGTGGTCAACGGTCGGGAAATCCGGCCTGACGTGCCGGCGCGCCTGGTCGGAGGCCGGGTCATGGTGCCGGTGCGCTGGGTGGCCGAGGCTCTAGGCGCGAAGGTGGAGTGGGATGCTCGGACCGGGGAGGTAAGGGTTACCCCGGCGGCGGACCCGCCGGAGGTCGCGGCGCGAAAGGAGTTGGAGCTGCTGAGCCTCGGGCTGCGGGCGGTGGCCGGCCCCCGGGAGTTGGTAGAGAAGTATGCCCAGGCTCTCAAGAGCCGCAACGGCGCCCTGGCGCGGGCCTACCTGGCTCCTGAGCTCAAGGAGCAGGTCTTGCCCGGAGTCATCGGCGTTTCCACACCCATCACCGCCGTGGAAATAGAGGAAAAGGGGGCGTATGGTGCCAACAGGTCGTTTCTTTTGCGCGCCTACTTCGGCGCCTACGGGGACAGAGCCCCGGCCCTCGCCTTCAGCCAGGTGGTGACCGTCGCCCCGGAGAACGGCGGCCGGTACTTGATCGTGGACGTTATCGCCCTGGAAGACAACACCAACGGCGCTTTCTGGGAACAGCCCGGGGAAGTCTTAGCTGCCTTGCCGGAAGGCACCAGGGTTCTCCGCTGGGCCAGGGTGGACGCCGACGGGGACGGCGGGCAAGACGGCATCTATCTGGTCTACGGCAACGGGGAGACCGGGAGGTACGCGCTCTGGCGGGGGGGCCGCCTCTATCCTTTGGGAGGTGAAGTGGCCCTGGGCAACCAGCTCTTTACTCCGCCCCTGGTAGAGAGCGTGCGCGACATCAACGGCGATGGGCGGCCGGAAATCTTCTGGTCCGACTGGGGCGCTAACGCCGGCGAGATGAGGATCTACGTCTGGAGCGATCGAGGCCCGGTGGTTCTTCTTGAAGTCGGTGCCAACCGGATCGAACTGGTCGACCTGGACGGGGACGGCAGGCTGGAAATAGCCGTAGGCAACCGCCCCCGCTCCCTGGCCGAACCCGTCTTCAAGCTCTACCGGTGGCAGAACGGAAGATACGTGGAGCTGCCCGGCACGTTCCGCGAGGAAGGCGGCCGCTACCTTCCCCTAGAGGAGGCCGCCGATTAGGTTAATCGTTGGGAAAGCGAGGCTTCACCTCGGCACCGGTACTTCCAGGACCTGCCCCACGCGAAGGATGTCCGTGGTGAGGTTGTTCAGGGCGCGCAGCTCCGACACCGTGGTCCCGAAGCGCTGGGCCAGAAGATAGAGGGTGTCGCCGGGCTGCACCACGTATCGGGTGGTCAGGGCCGGGGCCGGCACCCGGAGCACCTGGCCGGGTGTAATCAGATCGCCGGAAAGATTGTTCAGGCGCCGCAGGGTGGCGATGGTGGTATTGAAGGACTGGGCGATGCGGAAAAGCGTATCCCCCGGTCTGACCACGTAAGTGATCGTGTCCGGCGCGGCGGGAACCGGGGGGGAGGGCGGCGGGGGCGGCGGTCCGGGGGCCGCTCCTTCGGGAATGACCAGGGTCTGGCCCGGGAAGATCACGTCCGTGGGGAGGTTGTTGGCCGCGCGCAGGGCCGCCACGGTGGTGCCGAAGCGCTGGGCGATGAGGTAAAGGGAGTCGGCGGGGCGCACGGTGTAGGTTCTGGGCGGCACCGCCGCCTCCACTCCCCGGATGATCCGCACCGGGGTGCCCACGCTTACGAGAGGAAAAAGGTATTCGATATCCTGGTTGTACATGCGGATGCAGCCGTTGGAGACCGCCAGGCCGATTGAGGAAGGGGCGTTGGTGCCGTGGATGCCGATGCCGTTGGTGGTGAGCCCCAGCCAGCGGGTGCCGAAGGGGCCCCCGGGGTTGACGGCCTTGTTGCGGATGCGGAAGTTTCCCAGGGGCGTAGGAGTGGCCGGCTTGCCCACGGCCACGGAGAAGTAGGCTACTCTGGTTCCTCCCCGAAACAGGGTCAAAATCCTGCGGCCCCGGTCTATTTCTATGCTGTATTGATCAGGGGCCTGCAGCGGCTCGAACTCTTCCGCCGGCTCTTTTTCCGCGTTAAGCTCCGGTTCCGGGCTGACGGCCGCCTCCGCCGGCAGCGGATCGCCGGAGAAGAGGCGGTACCACGTGGCCTGGTCCACGATGCCGGTTTCGGGCAGGCGGGCCATGCGTTGAAACTCGCGCAGAGCGGCCTCGGTAGCCGGACCGAAGATGTTATCCACCATCAGCCCGGCGTAGAGAACGGTGTTGAGCTGCTCCTGCACCTGACCCACGGGTATTACCCGGTCGCCGGGCCGGAGGATCAACGGTCCTTGGAACAAGGCCGTAACACCACCTTTCTCCGTCCCTCTTTCTTCCCGGTATTTATCCTATGTTGCTCGGATATTCACCGACACCGAGGCTTCTCGGAAGACGGCCGCAGGCCTGGTCTGCCTCCACCGGTGGCCGCCGTTCTCTCAAAGAAGCCGCCACGTTGGGCAACAGGCCCGGGGACCCTGGCTTTCGAGCCTAAAGAATCATGTTGGGGAGGAACGTTAGGCGATGTCATGCGGCAACCAGGCAGGCGCCATTCCCGGAGTGCTGCAAGGTACGGGAGTAGCTGCGGGGTCCTGGGCCCGGAGCAAACAGGCGGCCGCCAGGACAAAGAAGGCGGCTTCGGCGCAGTACCAGCGTTCGGCCCGGGGGACGACGTAGGCCTCCCAGGCCCGGTTGAGCTTTTCCAGGGCTCGGCCGTAGTCGCCGTGGAGGCAGGCGCAGTAAGCCAGCAGCACCCAGGGGTGGTTGGGCGGCTTTAGGCCCACCCAGCCGGGATGGTAGCGGTTGAACCGGGCGTAGAGCCGGGCCGCCCGCCGCGAATCCGCCGGAATCAGGCCGTAGAGCGCGGGAAACAACTGGCAGGCGGCGTCCGGGTAGAAGCGCCGCAGGTTGGCACGGCGGGCGAACCAGGCCGCCTTGGCAGGACGATAGCACCCTCGCCGCCGGTCCCAGAGGCTCTTTTCCACCCCGCACGCGATCTCCTGGGCCCATAACCGAAAGTACGCCGCCTCTCCGTCGCCCAGAAGGTCCAGGGCCTGGGCGAAGTCCTCCAAACCCCGGTAGGCCTCGCAGTTATCCATTAAGTACTTGACCCGGTGGTCGGCCCGGGCGAAGGTTAGTCCGTCCCGGTCCATCAGCCGGACTATTGCCCGGGCCACCTGTTTTAGGGCCGGCAGGTGGGCCGAAACCCAGGTCGTCCGGCCGGTCCTGCGCCGGAAGCGGGCGACCAGGGAAAGGTAGGTGCCGGCGTAGGCGTCCTCGGAGTCGGGCGCGGACGGGCGCGGCGGCCGGTCCGGTTGGTAGTGGTAGTCGGGGATGGTGCCGTCCTCCCTCAGGTGGCGCCGGTACCATTCCAGGTAGCGCTCCACTGCCGGGAAGCCCAGGGGATCTTCCAGCAGGGCCAGGGCCGCGAAATTGGCGAAGTAGGGGTTAACCCGGCCGCTTCCCGGCCGTAAGGCAATGGCGCCGTCGGCGTCCGTCCCGGGGCGCACAATCTGGCAACTCTTGAGCCAGGAAAGCTGGGCCGCCATGCGCTCCCGCAGCCGGTCCAGGACTTCTGTCTGCATCTCCGCGTTCCCCAAAGGAGGTGCGCTTTAGAGGGCTTCCGCTACAGATTACGGCGGCAGGGCTGCCGAAGTGAATCCGGTGAGAGGCCGGGGAAGTGACGTCAGGCCGGCGGGTGGGCACCGGATGACGCGGGGATGGGGCGAGAAGGGAGGCGGGACGAGGCGAGGGCGGGGTGAGAAACCGGCCGGGAAGGTTTGGGCCGGTATGCCGGGACGGCGGGGCTCAGAACGTGCGCTGCGGGCTGCGGCCCTGGGGGGCGGGGAGAAGAACCGTGACCGTCGTGCCCTGCCCCGGCTGACTGGTCAGGTCCAGGGTGCCGCCGTGCCGGCCCACGATCTCCTGGCAGAGGGCCAGGCCCAGGCCGCTGCCCCCGGACGGCGCGTTACGGCCCCGGTAGAAGCGCCGGGTAACCAGGGGTAGCTCCTCGGGATCTATGCCCACGCCGGTGTCCGCTACCTCCAGGGCCAGGTTCTGGTCCCGTGGTTCCAGGGTCACACTAATCCTCCCCCCGGCGGGGGTGAATTTCAGGGCGTTGTCCAGCAGATTGACCAGGACCTGTTTCAGGCGGTCGGCGTCGGCCTCCACCGGTGGAAGACGGTCGGCCAGGCGGATCTCCAAATCTACTCCCTGCCGCACCGCGCGGGGCCGCATCTGCTCGGCGGTATCGCGTACCAGTCCGGCCAGATCCAGCGGCGCCAGCCGCAGGGTAAGCCGGCCGGCGGCCAGGCGGCTGAAATCCAGCAGTTCCTCTACCAGACCGGCCAGCCGGTCGGTCTCCCGGTTGACTATCTCCAGTCCCCGCCGCAGCTCGCTTTCCTCGGGGGGCAACCCTTCGAGGAGGGTGATCGCAAAGCCCTTGATGGAGGTCAGAGGAGTCCGCAGTTCGTGGGAGATGGAGCTGATGAATTCGTGCTTTAGCCGGTCCAGGCGCTGCAGTTCCCGGGCCAAGTGGTTCAGGGTATCGGCCAGGCGGCCGGTCTCGTCCCGGTAGTGGCGGACAACGGCAACGTCGAGATCCCCCCGGGCAAGGCGCTCGGCCGCCCGGGTGATTTCGGTCAGCGGACGCACCACCGTCCCCGCCAGGAATGAGCCCACCGCCGCCGCCAGGCCCAGGGCAGCAGCGGTGGCCAGGAGCCAGATCAAAGTGACGTTCCGGATCACCTTTTCCACCACTACCAGGCTGGTGCTCAGGCGGAGGGCGCCGCTCACCGCTCCACCCTGGCGCAGGGGTCGGGTCACGGCCAGGATGTTCTCGCCGGTGGCGGGGCTGGTTCCCCGGTAGGTCCCCGGCTGGCCCCGGAGGGCGGCCTGCACCTCGGGGGCCCGGCTCAGGTCTTCCTGCCGCAGGGGATCGTGGGAATCCGCCAGCAGCCGGCCCTGCTCGTCTACGATCTGAACCCGGGCCGGGGTTCCCCGGGCGAAGCTTGAAACCAGTTGGGGTGCGGTCAAGGAGAGGTCGGTAACCCGATCCGGCCGGCCCCAGTAGTCCTGGAAGAAGGCGGCGTTCCACTCCGCCTGCCGGGCCAGCACGGACTCCATGCCGGAGAGGTAGTAGGCCTTGAGGCCCGCCAGGAGGAGGCCCCCGCCTAGAAGAAAGATGAGCCCGGTGATGAGGAGGTAGGCGGCCACAACGCGGCCGCGGATGCCGGAAAACACCGATTAGAACCTCCTGCTGCCCGGGCCGCCTTCTTCTCCGCCCGGGTCCAGGTAGTAGCCCACTCCCCAGGCCGTCTGCAGGTGGACGGGCCGGGCGGGATCGTCCTCCAGCTTTTCCCGCAGGCGGTGGATGTGCACGTCCACGGTTTTGGGGTCGCCTTCGTAGTCCGGGCCCCAGACCGCGTCCAGGAGTTCGTCCCGGCTGAATACCCGACCGGGTCGGCCGGCCAGGAAGGCCAGAAGCTCAAACTCGCGGGGCGTTAACTCCACCGTCCTACCGTCTTTACGCACCCGGCGGCGGCGCAGGTCCAGGTGCAGGCGGCCGAACCGCCTTTCCTCCCCGGCGGCCTCGCGTTCCGGCCGGGTGCGACGCAGGACCGCCTGCACCCGGGCGACCAGTTCGCGCGGGTCAAAGGGCTTGGTAACGTAGTCGTCCGCCCCCAGCTCCAGGCCCCGCACTCGGTCCAGGGCCTGGCCCCGGGCGGTAAGCATGATCACGGCAATCTCCGGGTGGAACCGCCGCAGGTGGCGGCACACCTCCAGCCCGTCCATGCCCGGCAGCCGCAGGTCCAGGACTACCAGCGCCGGGGTCTCCCGCCGCACCAGGGCCAGACCTTCCTCGCCGCTGGCCGCGCAGACCACGCGGAAACCGGCCCGTTCCAAATTGAGGCGGACGAACTCGGCAATGGCTTCTTCATCTTCGATGATCAGGAGCAGTTCCCGGTCCATGCTCGGCTCCTTACCCCGGCCCGGCGTCTTACTTTTCCTCGACCGGCACCTTTTCCAGGTCTTTCAGCAGCCACTTCCCCTCCCGGTTGACGAAGGTTGCCCGGACGCCGGCGGCCGGACCGCTGGTTATGGTCAGGGGGCCGCGGGCCTCTACCGTGGGGTCGGGGAGTTCCAGGAGCCACCTCTGCCCCAGGGGCCGCTGGACCAGCCCCAGCTCCTTGGCGCGGGCCACCAGGGAAGGATCCACCGCCCATTGGGCCGCCTTTTCCTCTTCGCCCCGGCTCAGGCAGTAGACGAATTCCACCAGGGCGGCGTAGGCCGTGGCCACCGTCTCGGCGCTCACCCGTTGGTAGGCGTCACCCTGCCGCCGCCAGAGGTCGCGAAAGCGGCGGTGCGGGCCGGCGTTGGCCTCGTGGAATATCTGATCCTTACCATCCCCGACCTCCCAGGAATCGCTTTCCAGGACGAACTCCTCCAGGCCGGTGCCGGTGAAGGTAAGGCGGCCGTGGCTCGGGCGCCATTCCCGGGAGGGCGGCCGCCAGAGGATCCGCCAGCGGTCGGCCTCGCGGCGCAAGAGATACAGTTCCGGCCGGGGGGAACCGCTACCCGAGAAGGCGCTGTCGTAGACGGCGGCCATCTCGGCCTGGCCCTCCCGGCCCAGGGCCAGGCGGGCGCTCGCGGCCTGATGGGTGGGTCCCAGGCCGTGCACCTGGGCCTCGGCGCTGTAAAAGACTTGGTAGCGGAACCGGTTTTCCCGGCCGGAGGCGCCGTCCTCCCACCAGCATACCAGGTGGGCGTCCAGGCTGCCGTCGTAGGGGCCAGCCTTGAGATCCACCAGCCAGGTCTCGGGCAGACCGTCCGCACCTTCCGCCCTTACGGCGGCGAGATACAGCCCCTGCTCCCGGCCCCAGGCGGCGAGGTGCTTCAGGGCTTGCTCCCGCTCCCCGGGCTCCAAGGCGGCCAGGTAGGCGACCACCTTATCCACGGCCGGCCGGGCCTTGAGCCGCTCCAGGGCCCGGGCCGGGAGAAGCCAGTCCGGGCGGACGGCCGCGGCGCGGGCGTAGGCTTCCCGGGCCCGGCCGTGCTGTCCCAGCCCTTCCCAGGCCAGGCCGCTGCGGTAGTAGGCTGCGGCGAGGACGAACGGCGGCACGGCGTAGACGGGCCGCCGTTCGTCATTCTCCGGCGGCGGGGCCGGGTCGGCCCGGTCCTGCGCGGTGATCCGGCCGAGGGTGCTCAACGCCTCCTCATAGCGCCCCAGGGCGAGCAGGGCCTCGCCTCTGACCAGATCCCACTGATCGGGGCCCGGATAATCCGCCTTGAGGGCCGTCCCTTTTTCGACGGCGGTCAGTGCTTC
This sequence comes from Clostridia bacterium, assembly GCA_024653205.1. Classification (NCBI taxonomy): domain Bacteria; kingdom Bacillati; phylum Bacillota; class Clostridia; species Clostridia bacterium. The sequence continues at coordinate 94,868 of JANLFO010000006.1, forward strand.
CGCCGGCCGGCCCGCCCGCACCAGGCTGAGGGCCAGGTGGTACCAGAGAACGCCGGCGTCGGGCAGGCGCTGTGTTTGTTCCTGATAATAGTCCACCACGCGCGGGAAGTAGGAGGTATAGGCATCTTCCGCCTCGTAAAACCCGGCGGGGAAATACATCGCCGGTGCCCAGCGGTAAACCTCCACCTCCATGGCTGTACCGGTATCCTTGAGCCAGAGGGCAATTTCCTGGCGGTTATCCCCGTCGAAGTCGCCCACCTCCAGGCGGTGGTAGCCGTTCTCCCAGAGGGCGGTATAGGAAGGGGCTCCCCCCTTTTCCCCGGGCGAGCAGGTGAGGATCTTTAGGTGGTTGCCCGCCGAGGCCCCGATCGTGCCCCCGATGAGCACTTCCGGCCGGCCGTCGCCGGTGAGATCCTCCGCTCCCAGCACGTCCAGCCCCAGAGGGCCGATTTCTTCCTCCCAGACCTTTTCCCAGCCCCGGTCGGTACGGCGGGCGATGAAGACGCCCGCCCTCTGTTCCGCCTCCCGGTAACCCACCACCAGTTCCTGCTGACCGTCTCCGTCCAGATCGGCGCTGACCACGGCCTTCTGTGGCTCGGCTTCGGCCTGCGGGGAGGAGAGCGGCCGGGCTTCGGCCATGGTCTGGCCGGGTGCCAGCAACTGTTGGACGGCCCGGGTCAGCTCGTCTACCTGTCCGGCCACTTCCGGCGCCCTTATGGTGGCGGAGGGGTTGGGCAGGCCGCACCCCCCGAGAAGGAGGGCCGCCCCCACTGCCGCGGCAATGAAACGGGTTACGCAGGACATGGTATCAACTCCTTGCCGCTCTTATTCTGGTGAGATCCTATCATCTCCTTTCGCCCAAAGGGTTACGAAGAGGTTAACGAAGAGGAGCACCGGCTTTGCAGGGAAATTGTTCGGGGTTCCGGGTATAGTGTGGCTATGGCAACGGCCCTTGTGTTAAGAGACACGAGAACAGGGGCCTAGCTGCGCCTGCGGGGCGTAGGTGCGGGCGTTCGGCCGTAGCCGGGTTTTTCCCGCCCGTACACCAGCGCCAGGACGCGCCAGGTGAGAAAACCGCAGACAACCAAAAGCAGGGCCGCCAGGGCGGTGAAGGGCCAGCCCAAGCTTTCCCGGGCTCCGAGGGCCACCTCGGTCTGGGCATAGCTAAGGTAGGCCAGCATGGCTACCAGCAGGAACTTGATGGCGAAAAGGAAGGTCAGGGTGACCCGCCGGATCTGTTCTGCCCGCTCCTTGCTCATGGCGGCCAGCCGTTGCTTGGAAGCGTTGATCACCTTTTTCGGGTCGTCGACCACCGCCACCCACCAGGAAAGCAAGGTCAGGCCGCCGTAACTGACCGCCGCGATCAGCGACCCGAGCAGGACGGCACTGGGCGTCTTATCGCTCCAGGCGTCGGGCAGGCCGGAAACGTCGAAGTGGGTGGGAATGCGGGCAGGCATATCGCCATAGTTCGCCAGGGGGAACGAGAAGGAGGCCACCAGCAGGGCTACAATAACCGCCTCCAGCCACACCGGGTAGAATTGGTTGAGGCGCGACCACAGTCCCACGGGGAAACACCTCCACAATATTGATAGTCTGCCCTTTATCTGGCTGGCCTTGAGGGGAATAAGCCTGGTGCCGGTGATCTTCTGCGGCACAATCCTCCGGTGCGGTCTAACCGTATATACGTCGGCGGTAGCGGCCCTTCGGCAGGCGGCGCGCCATGAGGTAGAGGGCCAGCGCCATCAGCAGGGTAGCCGGGAAGGCGGAGCCGATACCCAAAGGAGCGATGGCCAGCAAAAACACCATCCCGCCCGCCACGCCTAGCCAGAAGCTACGGCCTTTCCGGGTCAGAAGCACGCCCACCGCCAGTTGGCCCAGGGCAATGGCCAACACTATCGGCTGCGTATAACGGCTGAATACCCCGGAGATGAAGTCGCGGTAAGCGGGCAGGAGGGCCCACCGGCCGTAGACCAAGTAGCCCTCGGGCTGGGACATGGCCATATAGGCGTTGAAGCTCCCGGCTCCGAGAAAGATGAGTACAAAGAGCACTCTTACCGGCCGGGGCCATTTGGGCGCGGCAAGCACCAGCGCCAGGGACACGGCGTTGGAAACCAGGTACGGAATCAGGAACTCGGCGGGAACGATTTTTATCACCTCCCGAATTGTGGGAAGCCCTTGTGCCGGGCCGGCACCTGCTGTTGGCGCCCGGCGACCGGCATCCCCGCTTTCCCGGGTCGGGACGGCCCCCGGGCCAGATATTGGTGCGACCGATAGAGCTTTTAGAATGATACGCGAACCGTATTCGAGGCTCCGAGGCGGTTCTCCTCCTGGCCGGGACCGATTGGTTGGTCTTGCCTGTTCCCGGTGGTAGGAATAGAATGAGGAAGAGGACGGCCGGCGCCCCAGGTCAAGGGAAAATGTTACCTCGAGGCGGACGGCGGGCCATGGAGATGGCCGGCGGAAGAGCTGGTTTCTAGAGCGGTATCGGAGAGGAGAGCTTCAAATGGCAGTCGGGGGTCGAGGCGGCCGGGTCTGGTTTCTCCTGGCGCTTTTCGTTTTATTGTTGCTCCCTTACTCCGCGGTCGGGGTAGCCGGGGAGGAGGGGCCTCGGCCGGATGCCACCATGGCGGCGGGGGCCTCTTCTAATGGGATCCTCGAGGAGGTGCGGGAGTACCTACGGCGCTACTATGTAGATCCCTTGCCGGCGGAAAGCCTCGACAAGTCCACGGTGGAAGGACTGATCGCTGGCCTCAACGATCCCTACACCGTCTACCTGGGGCCGCAGGAATATGCTCAGTTCCTCGAATCCCTCTGGGGCAGCTTCAGCGGTGTGGGTATTCGTCTGGACAAGGTCGGTGATTACATAACCGTAGTGGCGCCGTTAGCCGGTTCTCCCGCCGAACGGGCCGGGGTAAAGGCTGGGGACCGCATCCTGGCCGCCGACGGGCATTCCCTGGTAGGCGCCAGCGTGGAGAAGGCTTTGACCCTCATTCGGGGGGAGCCGGGTTCGGCAGTGGTGCTAACCCTGGAGCGGCCGGGTGGGGGAAGGTTCGAATTAAGGCTGGTGAGGGAAGTAATCGAAATTCCCAGCGTGTCTTGGGAGCTTCTACCCGAGGGCATCGGCTACCTGCGGCTGGAGGAGTTCGGAACCGCCACCGCCGAGGAAGCCGCCCGGGCGCTTTCCGAACTGGTTCCTGACAGCCGGGGAATTATCCTGGATTTGCGCGGCAACTCCGGGGGACTGTTAGACGTGGCGGTAGAAGTGGCGGCGCAGTTCCTGCCTCCGGGTCCGGTGGTGCAGGTGGTAGACCGGGAGGGCGAGCCCGAAGCTCTGGAGGCCGAGGGCGGCCGGAGGGTTAGGCTGCCGCTGGTGATGCTGGTAGACCACTTTACCGCCAGCGCGGCGGAGATCGTGGCCGGGGCCGTTCAGGATTACCGCATCGGCCTTCTGGTGGGAGAGCGTACCTTCGGCAAGGGCTCCATCCAGTCGGTTTTCGAGTTGAGTAACGGCGGCGCCCTGAAGCTTTCCGTGGCCCGCTACCGCACGCCCCTGGGCCGCGAAGTGGACGGCAAGGGCCTGGTGCCGGACTACGAGGTTGCCGACCGGGAGGAGCAGGAAGCCCTGGCCCGCCGCCTGCTGCTGGCCGGACTCAGCCGTGGCCGGACGGTTTGGCTGGCCGCGGAGGCTAACGGTGGGTCAGACTCCTACCGCCTGCGAGGCGGCTCCGCTTACGTTCCCGCCCGGTTCTTTACCGAGGTTTTCGGCGCTTCGCTGGTCCGGTCCGGGCGGCAGGTAGTTCTGCGTTACGGGCCATACGAGGTATACGTGAGCACCGGCCATGCCTTCCCGGCGGCCTGGGAAGATGACGGCACCCTATGGCTGCCCTTGCGCCGGGTGGCGGAGGGGTTGGGTGGCCGGGTCCAGTACGACGGCCGCCGGCGGATTATTAGCGTGGCTTTCTAGGCAGAATTTACCGGTTTCCCACCTTGTTACGGGCAAGTTATAATCTACTAAACCCGTATTAAGGAGGAAGACCGGTGAAAACTTCCTTCGGACCCACTTCCCTTGCCCTGCTGGCAATATTTATCCTGGCCCTGTGGCCCTCCCCTACCGTGGCGGCGGCGGTGGCCGAACGGCCCGCGCCCGGCCAGAGCGTCGAACAGTGGTATCTGGAGTACCTGCAGCAGTACTCTCCCTCCACGCTCAAACTTCCGGCTTCGTCCGCCCCCTCTTCTCCCGCTCCGGCTGCCCCGGCCTCGGGCGGCACCTCTCAGCCGCAAACCCAGGCTCCTCAGACGGTGCCGGAGCCCCCTTCCGGCCTCACCGCCGAAGAGGCGCAGCTTTTCCGCTGGATCAACCAGGAGCGGCTAAAGGCCGGGCGGAGCCCGGTAGAAGCCGATCCGGAGTTGATGCGTCTGGCGCGGCTCAAAGCGCAAGACGTAGCCACCTACGACTATTACGGGCACACCTCCCCCACCTACGGAACCCCCGGTCAGATGCTCACCGCCGCCGGCTATCCCTGGTCGGCCTGCGGCGAAACCATAGCCAAGGCGGGAAGCGTCTACAAGGCTCACCGGCTGCTCATGGCCAGCTCGGCCCACCGGGCGATTATCCTCAGCCCCACCTACACCCGGGTGGGCATCGGGGTAGCCCCCTACGTCGGCCGTTCGGGCCTGGTGGTAGTGGAGCTCTTCGCCCGGCCCTAGGTATGCCGGGCGGGGCGGCGAAGGCCTAGGCGTCGGGCCTAGCGGACGGTTACCAGTATCTGTTCGATGAGGGCGGTAATTACCCCTTTTTCCAGAGCGATCTTCTGGTATTCTTCCCGGAGCTGTTTAAGCTCCTCCTCGGTGATTTCTAGGGTGAGGTAGAACTTTCGGCTGGTGGTGATGATTTTCACCCGGGATTCCTCCTACTCCGGTTAGATTCTCAGGTTGGATTCTCCCCAAACATTATATGGGCTCCGGCGGCTGGCGATGCTCTCAACTCGAGGTGGCAGAGAAAAGCGCCAGGCCGGCCGCCTGGCGCCTTCTCTACCGGGCTGGGGCGGTCACGTCGCCGGGACCTAGTTGGGCAGCACCCGGATGAGGCGGCCGTCGCAGTACACCAGGGTGCGTACGATCTGCCCCGTGAGGTCGCGCTGGCGCTCGAAGGTGACTCGGCAGCAATCCACCGGCAGCCTAACCTCTTTGCCCCCGGCGTTGATCACGTCGCCCCGCTTGAAGCCGCCCACCAGGGCCGGGAAGCGGGCCACCTCGTCGGCGTCGGTGATGGCGTCGAACACATCCGCCCCTCTGGTGACCGTGACTACTATCCCCTGCACCATGGTTCTGGGAACCTCACCCTCCGGACCCGTCTCCGCGGTCTTATTGGCCAGGGCCTCTGGGGTATCCACTACCACCACGTCCGGCACTTCGCACTGCTGGGGCGGGAACAGGTTTTGCGGCGGGCAGGGGAACTCTTCCTGCGGAGTGGCCACGCAGGGCTCGGCCTGGCAGAAGCCGTAGCTTGGGACCAGGAGCTTCACCAGGGCCTTCACCTGGATCTCTTTGCAGAGCTTTATCTTGCAGAACAACACGAGGCTTTCATGCCCGTTCCCTTCTGCGCTGTCCTCGTGGTTGGTGGTATCGGTGCGGGGAAGCACCGAGCACTCGCAGCGGGCGCTCACTATGCGGCACTGGCCGAAGGTACCCTCGGGCGCGTACAGGAAGACATCCTGGAACTGCTGGAAGGGCCCCTCCGTAACGCGGCAGGGAACCTTTTCGTGACCACGGCTGTCGAACACCCGGATCTGCAACTTGATAGTTTGCTTTATGACTATTGAGCGAAAGTTGTTGGGGTCCGGCTCCCCAAAGTTAAAGATGGAGCAGGTGGTGTCCGGGAAGACCACTTCACATACAATGGTATCCGTGGGGTCTATGTGGCAGTGTTTGGGTACTGGTACCTCGCGGAAGATGATCTCTTCCTTAATGCACTGGTCATAAACCTTTAAGACTTCAATACAGTCAATTTCCGTGGGCGGCGGGCACTGCGGCACGCCGTCTACTATGGGGCATTTGCCGGGCTGAATTTCGCCCATCAGGTCTCCCTCCTTAAGGAATGTTAGGGGCGGCCAAGGCTGGTCCTGCCGGCTAGCCTTTTCCGTAGACCATCATATGGGGTGAACCTGGAGGAGGTTCCTGGACGGCGCCTGCCACAAAAAGCGCTTGCTCCGGTAACCTCACCCAAGCTCGCCGCATAAGTTTAGAGAGGGGTAAGACCGCCGGAACCCTGATCAGCTTCCCGAGTTGGGAAAGGAGGAAGAGCGCTTGAGCGGTATCCCAAAGCCCGTGCTGGAGTACTTTTCCGCCTACGGCCTGGACGAAGCGAAAGTAAGAGAACTCTACGCCCCTTCCGGGCCCTGCGGGTGCGGGGCGGCAGCTCCGCCGGCGAAAGCCGAAGCCGGGCCCCCCGGACCGTCGGCACCCGGCCACGAGCCGCCACCCCAGCCCGAAACCGCGCCCGAAGAGGCAGCCCCTCCGGCGGGACCGGCGGAAGAGGGCTCCTCGGAGGGCTTCTGGGCGGAGGAGACCTCTCCCGGGGAGGAAGAGCTGAAAGAGGAACCAGGGGCAGAGTAGCCCCGAGCCTGAGGCTCGTGTTCCCGGTTGCCGTGTTGCTTCCGTCCGCTTTCTCCTGCGGCCCGCAGCCTGCGGGCCGATTTATTTTCAGGGGGATTGGGCCAGCCGGGCCCGCAATACCTCCGCGTGCTGCTGGTGCTGTTCGGCCAACTGCAGAAAGAGCCGGCGCAGCTCGGGCCGGGTTATCTGCTCCGCCCAGCGGCGGTAGGCTTGAGCCAAGTTCTGTTCCGCGGTGATGGCCTGCCAGAGAACGGTGCGCACCGCGCTCCTCCTTTCCCCCTGCTTTTTGGCTGGAACCTTGCTTCTTGGTCTCGGTGCTTCTGGCGCCGGAAGCGGCTGCTTTATCCTATGCGTGCTCCCCGGAGGGAGCCACTCGGACGCCCGACCCACCGGCAATTTTGGTTTGGCGGGCGGTACCGGGCCTCCCCTGAGTACATTGGAACCTCGCCGGGCAACCGATCTTGGCGAGGGCGAGCGCGAAGGCGGGCCGAAGGCCACGGACGGCCGAAGCGGCGGGGCGCCACGGACGGCGCCTCCGCCGGGAGCCCGCCGGAGCGCGAAGCCTGAGCCCTAGTTCGGTCGGCGAGGTTACAGTACGAACGGGGAGGCCCGGTACCGCCCGCCGTCAACGGGGAACCTCCCGGCTTGGACCTATCCCGGCGCCTCACAAAAGGGTTGCCAGCCTCGGCGGCGAACACTAAAGCAGGGAAGTTCTGAGGCCTTGAGATCCGGCCGGTGGCTACCGGCCGCAGGAGGAAGGAGCGCGGGCATGGCGGTTAAGCTTCTCCGTCCCCCTCTTACCGACAAGGTGGTAGCGGAGTTGCGGGCGGGCGACCCGGTGCTCATAACCGGGGAACTTTACGCCGCCCGGGATGCGGTGCACAAGCTATGGGCGGAGCTCCTGAAACAGGGCCGGCCCCTGCCGGTGAACCTGGAAGGGCAGATCATCTACTACGTGGGCCCTTCTCCCGCCCGTGCGGGCCGGCCGGTGGGGGCGGCCGGACCCACTACCAGCGGGCGGATGGACCCCTTTACCCCTCAGCTTCTGGCCCGCACCGGGCTCAAAGCCATGATCGGCAAGGGTTCGCGCTCGGAGGCGGTGAAACAGGCGCTGATCGAGCAGCGGGCGGTATACTTGGCCGCGGTAGGCGGCGCGGGCGCGCTCCTGAGCCAGAAGATCAGGAGCTGCCGGGTGGTGGCCTACCCGGAGCTGGGGCCGGAGGCTCTACAGGTCCTGGAAGTAGAAGATTTTCCTGCCGTAGTGATCAACGATTGTTACGGCGGGGACCTCTATGTGGAGGGGCGGCAAAAGTACGCCCGACGCTAAGGAAGGGAGATTGAAGAGTGGCAAGCAAGGACGAACTGGTGCGGCAGGCGGAAAAGCCGGGCCGGCTGGCCATGAAGCTTCACCCCTATTACCGAGGCAAAATGCAAACCCTGCCCCGGTGCGCGGTCAGGAGCCTGGAGGACTTCGCCCTATGGTACACCCCGGGGGTGGCCGAGCCCTGCCGGGCCATTCATCGCGACCCGGACCTGGTTTACGAGTACACCAGCAAGTGGAACACCGTGGCCGTGGTTTCCGACGGCACCCGGGTGCTGGGCCTGGGAGACATCGGCCCGGAGGCCGCCCTTCCGGTCATGGAAGGCAAGGCCCTGCTCTTCAAGTACCTGGGCGGAGTAGATGCCGTGCCCATCTGCCTGGATACCCGGGAACCGGAGGAAATCATTCGCACCGTGAAGTACCTGGCTCCCTCTTTCGGGGGCATCAACCTGGAGGACATCGCCCAACCCAAGTGCTTCGCCATCCTCGATACCCTGCGGCGGGAAATGGAGATCCCGGTGTGGCACGACGACCAGCAGGGCACGGCCGCGGTCACCCTGGCGGGGCTCCTAAACGCCTTGAAACTGGCAGGCAAGCGCTTGGAAGAGGTTAAGATCGCCCTGATCGGAGCCGGGGCGGCCAACGTGTGCATCGCCCGGCTGCTGATGGCCGCGGGCGTACAACCCGGCAACCTTTTGGTGGTAGACAGCCGGGGCCTGCTGCACCCGGGCCGGGAGGGGCTAAAACCTTCCTACCCCGAGAAGTGGGAACTCTGCCTTAAGACCAACGCCGAAGGCCGGGTGGGAGGCATTCCCGAAGCCCTGCGGGGCGCGGATGCGGTCATCGCCCTCTCCCGGCCCGGTCCTGACCGGATAAAGAAAGAATGGATTCGGAGCATGGCCGACGATCCCATTGTCTTTGCCTGCGCCAACCCGGTGCCGGAGATCTGGCCCTGGGAGGCCCGGGAGGCCGGCGCCCGGGTGGTGGCCACCGGCCGCTCCGACTTTCCCAATCAGATCAATAATTCCCTGGGCTTCCCGGCCATTTTCCGCGGCGCCCTGGACGTGCGCGCCCGCACCATCACCGATGAGATGTGCCTGGCCGCGGCCGAGGCCCTGGCCGCTTACGCGGAGGAGACGGGACGGCTCTCGGAAGAGTATCTGCTGCCCACCATGGAGGAGTGGGAGGTCTACCCCCGGGTGGCGGCGGCGGTGGGAGCCAAGGCGGTGGAGCAGGGAGTGGCTAGGCGCCCGCAGACCGCCGAGGAACTTTTCGTCCACGCCCGGGAGATCATCCGCCAGGCGCGGGAGATGACCCGGGTCCTGATGGAGCGGGGATACATACCTCCGCCGCCGGAGGATGCCGAGGCTTGACCCGGTTCTGGTTCGGCGGTTCCGCCCGCCGGTGAGTTGTCGCCGCTTCCAGGTCGCCGGGCGGTTCCGGGTACTCACCTGAATACATTGGCACCTCACCGGGTGCTGAGCTTGGCGAGGCCACGGACGGCCGGAGCGGCGCAGCGCCACGGATGGCGCCTGCGCCGGGCGCCTGCCGGAGCGCGACGCTCGAGCCCTAGTTCGGTCGGCGAGGTTACAGTACGAACGGGGAGACCCGGTGCCGCCCAGAGCCAACAGGCGATAAGCCGGAGCCGTGACCCCTATCTGGTCTCGACGGGTTCCGGTACTGGCTGTAGGGTCAGGGCGGGGACTCCACCGCCGCGTAGGAGAGTTGGTTCGGCGACGTTGCCGGGTAAGCTTTAACGCTCCGGGCCGTTGCGGCGCGGCCGAAGGGGCTTGCGCGCCGGCCGTAGGAGCGGCCGGGTGCCGGGGAAGAGACGGGGCAGGCGCAGGGCTCCGGGCGGCCGCAGGTACACGAACCAGTAGGTAAGCCCCACCAGAACCGCGCCTCCGATTACGTTGCCCAGCGTGACCGGTATCAGGTTGCGGAAAAGGCCGGTCAGGGAGAGGAGGGCGGGGTTCAGGGGGCCGCCCGCGGCCCGGGCGGCCAGGACCATTAAGTCGGCGTGGCCCTTGAGCAACAACCCCATGGGGATGAAGTACATGTTGGCCACGCTGTGCTCGAACCCGGAGGCGACGAAGGCGGTAATGGGCAGCAAGAGGGCCGCGATCTTGTCTACCACGTTCCGGCCGGCCAGGGAAAGCCACACCGCCAGTGCCACCAGCAGGTTGCAGAGTATGCCCCGGCTAAAAGCCGCCGAGAAGGAAAGCCCGGCTTTGCCGTGGGCTATCAGGAGGGCCTGCGCTCCCACCAGCCCGTGGTTGAGGGAGTACTGGCCGCTGGCATAGATGAGAAAGACCATGGCCAGGGCGCCCAGGAAATTACCGGCATAGACCAGGCCCCAATTGCGCAGAAGCTGGCGCCCGGAAATCTTGTTCTGCACGTAAGCCATCACGATTAGGGTGTTGCCGGTAAAAAGCTCCGCGCCGGCTACGATCACCAGGGCCAGGCCCAGGCAGAAGGCCATCCCGCCGATGAGCTGCGTTAGGCCCACCCCAAAGGGAGAATCGTGCACTGCCACGGTATAAAACTGGCTACCCAGGGCGATGAAGGCGCCGGCCAGAAAGGCCAGGGCCAGGGTGGTCCAGGGATCCTGTTCGGCCTTGCTGGCACCGATTTTTTCCACCCTGCGCGCCACTTCCCGCGGGGCGTAAGCCTCCACGTGCAGGTCGGCCGGGATTTGCGTCTGGGATCGCCCGGCCGGATACTCTTCCTTCAGTGCGTTTCACCCTTTCGCTTCAGAAGTTCGGGCACCTTTTCCGGCGTCAGCCGGCCGAAGGTTTCCTGATTGATCATGGCCACCGGTGCCAGGCCGCAGGCGCCCAGGCAGGCCACCCGCTCCAGACTGAACTTGCGGTCCGGGGTGGTGCTGCCGGCCGGAATGCCCAGGGTTCGGCTGAAAGCCTCCAGGATGGCCTGTCCGCCCCGTACGTGGCAGGCCGTGCCCAGGCAGACCCGGATGGTGGTTTCTCCCCGGGGTTGGAGCGAAAACTGGGCGTAAAAGCTGGCCACGCCGAAGACTTCGGCCATGGGCCGGCGCAGCTCCCGGGCCACGGCCGCCATGTACTCCCGGGGGAGATAACCGAAGCGGCGCTGGATTTCCTGCAGCACCGGGATGAGGGAGCCTTCCTCGTCCCGGTGGCGATCTAGGATCTTGGCCAGAGCCTCGGGAAGCGGCGCCAGGTGGGTCGCCTCCGGTCCTCCCGGCCATATTTCCTGCTGCGGAGTGACGGGCATTCGGTAGTTACCCCCCGATCACGCATGCTTCAAAACTGCGGCTTCCATCAAACCGCCGCTGGCCTGTTACCCGAGGCGCGCAGGCTAGCGAGTCTCGCCTAGGTCGCCGGACCGCTCTGGCTCTACCTGCGCCTGGGCCCGGACCGTGCCGGTCCGGCGGCCGGAAGCCGCCACCCGGCCGCCCGGGGCTCGAGCCGCCCGGGGCGCTTCTCCGGCCTCCACCGCCCGCGCCGGCTCCTCCCGGGCCAGGGCCGCTCCCCCGCCTTTTAGCTCCGGTATGCGGGCCTCGGGGTCTAGCCCGGCGTGGGTCAGCCGGTTGGCCGCCGCCTCCGGGTAGTGGAAGGGCACGAAAACCTCCTTGGGTTTCACCCGGTCGGTGATGAAGGCCCGGCAGCGGATGCTTCCCCTGGGAGAGCTTACGGCGATCAGGTCTCCCTGGTTCACCGCCAGGCGTTCGGCGGTCTGGGGATGAACCTCGGCGTAGGGGTCGGGCCGGAACCGGGCCAGGCCGTAGGAGCGCCGGCTCATGGTGTTGGTGTGGTAGTGGTAGAGGTGGCGGCCGGTGAGCAACAGATACGGGTAGTGGTTGTCCGGCCACTCTGCCGGAGGCACGAACTCCACGGCGGCGAAGCGGCCCCGGCCGCCGGCGAACCGACCGTGGTGCAGGAACCTGGTGCCGGGGTGGCTCCGGTCCGGGCAGGGCCACTGCAGGCCCTCTTCTTTCAGCCGCTCGTAGGTGATCCCACCGTAGATAGGTGTCAGGCGGGCTATTTCCTCCATTATTTCCGCCGGAGAGGCGTAATCCATAGGGTACCCCAGGCGCCGGGCCAGGTCCGCCACGATCTCCCAGTCCGGCCGGCTCTCTCCCACCGGGTCAATGGCCCGGCGCACCCGCTGCACCCGGCGCTCGGTGTTGGTAAAGGTCCCGTCTTTCTCGGCGAAGGAGGCGGCCGGCAGCACTACCTGGGCCAGCCGAGCGGTTTCGGTGAGGAACAGGTCCTGCACCACCAGAAACTCCACCCGGCGCAGGGCCTCTTCCATGCGGTTGAGGTCCGGGTTGCTCACCAGGGGGTTCTCGCCTACCACGTACAGGGCCTTGATCCGGCCTTCCATCGCCGCCTGGAACATTTCCACCACGGTCAGGCCGATCCTTTCCGGCACCGGCCGGCCCCAGGCGGCGGCAAAGCGCTGCCGCGCTTCCCTGTTATCCACCCGCTGATAGCCGGGCAGGTAGTTGGGCAGGGCTCCCATGTCGCAGGCGCCCTGGACGTTGTTCTGGCCCCGCAGGGGGTAAATGCCGGTGCTGGGCCGGCCCACATTGCCGGTAAGCATCACCAGATTGGCCAGGGCCCGGACGGTGGCCGTGCCGGATACGTGCTGGGTTACGCCCATGGCGTAAAGCACCGTGGCCCGGCGGGAGGAGCCGTAGAGCCGGGCGGCGGCCACGATTTTTTCCGCCGGCACCCCGGTCAGGGCGCCGGCCCGCTTGGGCGGGTAGCGCTCCAGCACCGGCAGGAGTTCCTCAAAGCCGGTGGTGCGGGCGGCGATGAACTCCGGGTCGTGCAGGCCTTCTTTGAGGATCACGTGCATCATTCCGTTGATGAGGGCTATGTCCGTGCCCGGCACCAGGGCCAGGTGGAGGTCGGCTATTTCCGCCACGGCGGTGCGGCGCGGGTCGATGACGATCACCTTGGCGCCCCGGCGGTGGGTCCGCTGCAGCCAGAAGTAGACTACGGGATGGGCCTCGAAGGTGTTGGAGCCCACCACCAGGATGACCTCCGCCTCTTCCAGCTCGGCAATGGGGTTGGTGGCCGCGCCGCTGCCGAAGGCCTCGGCCAGGCCGGTAATGGTGGAGGCGTGGCACAGCCGGGCGGAGTTGTCCACATTGTTGGTGCCGATCACCGCTCGGGCCAACTTCTGCAGCAGGTAGTTCTCCTCGTTGGTGGCCTTGGCGGAGCTGATGATGCCGATGGCGTCGGGGCCGTAGCGATCCCGGATCTCGCTCAGGCGCCGGGCCACGAGGTCCAGGGCCTCCTCCCAGGAGGCGGCGCGCCACCCCTCGCCGTTGCGGATGAGAGGCTGCCGTAGCCGGTCCGGGTGGTGCACGAAGTCCCAGCCGAAGCGGCCCTTCACGCAGAGGAGGTTGCGGTTGGCCGGCCCGTTGGCCGGCACCGCTCCCACGATTTCGCCCCGGTTCACCAGCAGGGTGAGGGCGCAGCCCACGCCGCAGTAAGGGCAGACGGTGGGCACGCGGTCCACGTCGAACACCCGGCCCTTGCCTTTAATCAGCTTGGGCTGCAGGGCGCCGGTGGGGCAGACGTCGATGCAGTTGCCGCAGAAGATGCAGGGTGAGTTCTCCAGCGGCCGGTCCAGGCCGGCCACGATTTTGGCCTCAAAGCCCCGGTAGCCGAAGTCGTAGACGTTCACCCCCACGTTTTCCGCGCAGTGGTACACGCAGCGGCCGCAGAGGATGCACTTGGTGTGGTCGCGCTCGAAGAAGGGGTTGGTGTCGTCCCGGGGGTAGTCCCGCCGCAGGCCGTGGTATTTGGGAACCTTGATTCCGTACTGGTAGGCGTAGGCCTGCAGCCGGCAGTCGCCGGTTTTCTCGCAGGTGAGGCAGTCCAGAGGGTGGTTGGCCAGCAGGAGGTGCAGGATCACCTTCCGGGCCTGGATCACCCGTTCAGACTCGGTGTGCACTACCATGCCTTCGGCCACCGGCGTGGAGCAGGAGGCGGGCAAATTTCTCGCCCCCTCCACCTCTACCACGCACAGGCGGCAGGAGCCGATTATCGAAAGCTTGGGGTGATAGCAAAGGTGGGGGATGGCGATGCCCGCCGCCCGGGCGGCCTGGAAGATGGTCTGGCCCCGGGCGGCCAGCACCCGGCGGCCGTCGATGGTCAGCTCGACCAGATCCTCGGCCGGCGGCGGCGCCCCTTGGTTTATGTCCTCGGCCCGGGGTTGGTGCCGCGAGAGGGCGGCGTCTTCCTGACGGATCCCTGGCCTGCCCGCCCGAGAACGCGGATCATCTGGGGTACTAGCGGGTGGCGGCTGCCGCATGGAGCGCTTCCCCCTCCCTTGGGTTTGGCCTGCCCGGGGTTAAAGCGCAGACCCCCGCGGGGCACACCCGGTTCTCGATGTGGGCCAGGTATTCGGAACGGAAATAGCGCAGGGTGCTGAGCACCGGGTTGGGCGCGGTCTGGCCCAGCCCGCAGAGGGAGGTATCCTTCATTACCAGGGCCAGCTCTTCCAGCCTGTCCAGATCCTCGTGGCTGCCCTGGCCGGCGGTCAGGCGCTCCAGGATCTCCAGCATCCGCTGGGTGCCTTCCCGGCAGGGGGTGCACTTGCCGCAGGATTCCCGGCGGTTGAAGGCGGTGAAGAAGCGGGCCAGGTCCACCATGCAGGTGCTATCGTCTAACACCACCAGGCCCCCGGAGCCCATCATGGCTCCGGCCTGGGTAAGGGAATCGTAGTCCACCGGGGTGTCCAGGGCCGAGGCCGGCAGGCATCCGCCCGAGGGCCCGCCGATCTGCACCGCCTTGAACCGGCGGCCGGCGGGCAGGCCTCCCGCCAGGCCGAACACTATTTCCCGCAGGGTTATGCCCATGGGCACCTCCACCAGGCCGCTGCGGAGCGCCTTGCCGGTGAGGGCGAAGATCTTGGTGCCCCGGCTGCCGGAGGTTCCCAGGGCGGCAAACCAGTCCGGGCCGTGCTCGAGGATGAGGGGCACGTTGGCCCAGGTTTCCACGTTGTTGATGTTGGTGGGGTAGCCCCAAAGCCCCCGCTGGGCCGGGAAGGGCGGGCGCGGCCGGGGCATGCCGCGCTTGCCCTCCACCGAACTCATCAGGGCGGTCTCTTCCCCGCAGACGAAGGCTCCCGCTCCCTCCCGGAGCTTAATTTCCAGGCTGAAACCGGTGCCCAGGATGTTCTCCCCTGCCAAGCCGTACTGGCGAGCCTGGGCCAGGGCGATCTTGAGCCGCCTCACCGCCAGGGGGTACTCGGCCCGCACGTATATGTAGCCGTGGGTGGCGCCCATGGCGTAAGCTCCGATCAGCATCCCCTCCAGCACCGCGTGCGGGTCTCCTTCCAGGAGGCTGCGGTCCATGAAGGCTCCCGGGTCGCCCTCGTCGGCGTTACAGACCACGAATTTCTTTTCCCCCGGGGCCTGGCGGGCGAACTCCCACTTGAGGCCGGTGGGAAATCCGGCTCCGCCCCGGCCGCGCAGGCCCGAACGCTTGACCGCCTCGATAACCTGCTCCGGATCCATCCGGGTCAGCACCTTTAGAAACGCCCCGTAGCCTCCCCGGGCCAGGTATTCGTCTATGCTTTCCGGATTGACGAAGCCGCAGCGCCGCAGCACCCTTCGCTCCTGGCGGCGGTAGAAGTCCAGCTCCGGGAAGGGCCGGCCTTCCTCGTAGATGCGGCCCACCACCCATTCCTCCACCGGCCGGCGGTGCCGCAGGTGCTCCTCCAGAATGCGGGGCACGATATCCGGCCCGACCCGGCCGTAGCTTACCCGGGGCTCGCCGGGGAGCAGTACGTCCAACAGGGGCTCGGCATCGTCCAGGCCGATGCACCCCACCGGTTTGACCGTGGCCGCCAGGTGGTGTTCCCGAAGGTATTCCCGTACCGCCCGCCAGACCTCGCCCGCGCCCGCCGCCAGACCGCAGGTGCCCATGCCTACGGTTACCTGAGGTTGCCGGAAAGGCCCGGCGGTCATAAGTTCGCGCCGTCGGGCGGCGAATTCTTCTAGCTGCAAATCGTTCCCTCCATTTCATCCTTAGGCTGGCCTCAGGCCGGGTAGGGTATGCGCCGAGGCCGCCCGAGTTGGTTCTGAACGGCCGGAGAGCCATCTACGGGATACGCAAACCTCACCGGCGTTCGGCCGTGTCTGGGCCGAAGGGCCGGTTCGGGGAATACTGGCTTCGGGATGGCAACGGTGGCCGGGAATAAGGTTGGTTGGTGAGGCAGGAACGGGGCGGAGAACGTCTAACCTTAGTCATTAACGGGGAAACGTTCCGGAACCAGACCAGGAAGGAGGAGGTAGGCTTTGAGTCTCCCGGGAGCCGAGTGCAACCTGGAGCGTAACCGCCAGAAGTGCACCTGCACCTACGAGCCGTGCTCCCGTAAAGGCAAGTGCTGTGAATGCCTGAGCTACCACTGGCGCCACGGGGAGTTACCGGGATGTCTTTTCCCGCCGGACGTAGAAAGGACCTACGACCGTTCCCTGGCCCGCTTCCTAAAGACGTATGGCAGCGCCAAATCCTAGCTGCCTCGGTTTCCGATTGCCCGTCCGGGGGGTCTGGTGCTCATGATAGGTGTCGAGGTTCTGACCAACTTATTCGCTGCCCTGTTAGAGTTCTCCTGGCATAACGCGGTTATGTTAGCCCTGGCCGGGCTGCTGCTCTATCTGGCCGTGGCCAAGGAGGTAGAGCCCCTCCTGTTGGTGCCCATCGCCTTTGGGGCCCTTCTGGTGAATCTCCCCTTGACCGGGTTGATGGAGGAGCATGGCCTCCTTCGCTACTTCTACCAGGCGGGCGTGCTCACGGATATTTTTCCCTGCCTGATATTCATAGGAATCGGGGCCATGATCGACTTTAGTCCTCTCCTCCAGAACCCGCGGGTGCTGTTCTTCGGCGGCGCCGCTCAGTTCGGCGTCTTCCTGACCCTGCTCATAGCCTTGGCCCTGGGATTTGATAAATTGGAGGCCGTGGCGGTAGGTATGATCGGTACCTGTGACGGGCCGGTGGCTTTCTTTGTAGCCAGCCGGTATGCGCCTGAAATTCTGGGACCGGTGGGAGTCGCGTGCTATTCCTACATGGCCCTCGTACCCATAATCCAGCCCCCGCTGGCGCGGCTGCTGACTACCCGCGAGGAGAGGGGCCGGGTGATGTCGGCGGCGATTTATAGCCGCCCGGTGTCCAAGACCGTGCGGGTGCTCTTTCCATTGGTAGTAAGCGTGGTGACCCTGCTCATCGTCCCCATGGGAGCCCCCTTGATGGGCATGCTGATGCTGGGCAACTTCCTTAGGGAGTGCGGGGTAGTGGAAAGGCTATCCCGAGCGGCGCAGAACGAACTGGTTAACGTAACCACGCTCTTGCTGGGCCTTGCGGTGGGCGCTACCATGGAGGGCCGTACCTTCCTGAGACTAGAAACCCTGGCCATTTTCGGCCTAGGCCTCGTGGCCCTGGTTGGGGATACCGTGGCGGGGATACTCGTAGCCAAGTTAGTAAACCTGTTTTCGCGAGAGAAGATAAACCCTCTTATCGGGGCTGCAGGGATATCCGCCTTTCCTATGTCGGCTAGGGTAGCCCACCGCCTGGCGGCGGCGGAGAACCCCCAGAGCTACCTGCTGATGCACGCCATCGGCGCTAACACCAGCGGGCAAATAGGTTCGGTGGTAGTTGCCAGTGTGGTCCTGGCCATATTGCGGGCCCTGGGATTGATCTGAGCGGGGGTGAGCCCTTGACGGGAAACGAACTTCAGTTTGGCCTAGAGATCCTTGCTTGGGGTCTGGCGCTTACTTTCGCCATCCTTTACCTCGTGGTGCTGGTAGTACGGTCGCTAGGACTTCTTTTTCCGTCTGAGAGGGGAAAGAACGGTTCCTCCCAAGCCTCCTAAATGCCGCGGGTGGCTAGGTCAGGGCGAAGGCCGTGGCCACCGTAACCACGCACACCGTGCGGGCTCCGGCGGCCAGCAGGACCCGGCTGCATTCGCGCACCGTGGCCCCGGTGGTCAGAGTATCGTCCACCAGTAAGATGGAGGCGCCGGCCACCGCTTGCGGGTCGGGAACGGCAAAAGCGCCGGCCAGATTGACCATCCGGTTGGCGCGGCTGAGACCTACCTGCGGCGGCGTTTCGCGAGTTCGTACCAGCGGCTCGGCAAGCGGAAGGCTGCGGGCGCGGGCCAATTCCCTGGCCAGAAGCGCGGACTGGTTAAAGGAGCGCTCGGCCAGGCGCCTGGGGGAAAGAGGCACGGGAACCACCAGGTCGAAGTCGATCGGCGGCGGTGCCTCCTCCAGGGCCAGGAGCAGGAGACGGCCCAGGGGGGCGGCGAGGCGGCGGCGGCGGTAGTATTTTAGCTGTTGCAGCGCCTGGCGCAAGTGTCCCTCGTAGACGCCGGCGGCGCGGGCCCAGCGGAAGGGCGGGGGGTCGGGACGGCAGTCGCGGCAGAGCCCGGGCCCGTGAAGCAGGCGGCCGCACCGGTGACAGGGCTGGTAACGGCCCTTCCAGGCTCTTACCTCGGCCAGACAGTCCGGGCAGATGCCGGTTTCGCCGCGACGACGCTGCCGGCAGAAGGGGCAGCGGTTGGCGAAAGGGTACAGAAGCTCCCAGAGGCCGGCAACCAGTTCCCGCCCAAGACGACGTTTGAGGTCCATCATCTTTCTAACCGCCTCCGTCTAACCGGCAGCCTCTCTGTCTATTTCCCTGCCTGCTCCCAATAAACCTGCCGTATATCTCGTACCGGGCCTGCCTGGCGTGCCACGGTGGCGTCCGTGCGGGCTGGCGTACGTGGGCTCAGATCGGCTCGGGCCCGGCCGGCTGGGAGGCTAGCGGCCGGGCCCGTCGGGGGAAGGCACCGAAATTCGGACTGCCGTGCGGTGAATTACGGCGCCCGGGTAGGCTCGGGCCAGCCGGGTGGCGATTTCGGTGAGCAGGGGCGAGAAGCCCGGGTCTATCAGGTACACCGATATGGTCCTTCCCTGCCAGGAGGCAGACCAGACGGCCCACCTTACCCCGACCTCCAGGGAATCGGCCAGCGAAGGCAACAGGTGAAGGCAGAGAGTAATCGGATCGCCCTTTTCCCGGCAGATGCTTTCCCCCCAGATCAGTAAGGCAATTACGGCCAGGCTTGCCAGCGGCAGGAGATAGGGCAGCACCTGGCGCATACTCTCACCCCTGCTCCAGGCTATGAAAGCACCGTCAGGGTGGTTACGCCAGGAGATTCCAGCGTTACCGCCGGGTCGGGTTGGCAAGGCTAAAACCGAAAGCAAGCAAAGGAGGGCGGACGCGGTGATCGACAGCTGCCTTCGTTGCGGGCGGTCGCTGGGACTGGTGGAGGACGTTCTGGAGGGCAATCCGGTTCTGGTGCCCGGACGCGGCGAACTCTGCCCCGAATGCTACCGCAGTCTCACGCCGGAGGAATACCGGCATTATTTTGCCCGGTAGCTTCTGACCGGGTCGTCCGGGGAGGGTGGCCACCTCGCCCGGCCCGGGGCTTTTTGGTTTGGTCCGTAGGGACCGGAACGGTCACAGGGGTTGCAGGAGCTGAAGGAAATCGAGGGACTGCGCCAGAATTATGTTAAAAGCCATCCCGAATTGCTATACCAAGACGCAGAGGGGAAAGACCGGGAGGCACCGGAAGAGCAGGCAGGGTGAGGCGGTGGGCCGTGGCGGCCTACTCAGGCGTAGGTCGAGGCCCGAAGCCGACCTCAGGGTTGACAACCTGAGAAACCGTTCAAAAGGGGGAGGTTGTGATGGGATACGGGTACCTGGGCAGGGCGCTGTGGGTGGACCT
>JANLFO010000007.1 GCA_024653205.1 Clostridia bacterium
GTCAAGGTAGGGGACGAAGTAGAGATAGTGGGGTTAATGGACAAGCCGCGCAAGACGGTAGTCACCGGGGTAGAGATGTTCCGCAAGACTCTGGACGTGGCCGAAGCGGGGGACAACATAGGGTGTCTGTTGCGGGGAGTAGACCGCAAGGAAGTGGAGCGGGGCATGGTTTTGGCCAAGCCGGGGAGTATCAAGCCGCACACCAAGTTTAGTGCTCAGGTATACGTACTGACCAAGGAAGAAGGCGGGCGGCACACGCCGTTTTTCAGCGGTTACCGGCCGCAGTTTTACTTTAGGACCACGGACGTAACCGGGGTAATAAGGCTGCCCGAGGGAGTAGAGATGGTAATGCCTGGGGACAACCTGCATATGGAAATAGAGCTGATCACGCCTATAGCCATAGAAGAGGGACTGCGCTTTGCCATCCGCGAGGGCGGCCGTACCGTGGGCGCTGGCGTGGTCACCACCATTAAAGAATAGCCGGGAGGGGGAAGCGTGACGCACCAGAAGATCCGCATCCGCCTCCGGGCCTTCGACCACCGGGTACTGGACCAGTCCTCGCAGAAGATCGTAGAAACCGCCCGGCGTACCGGCGCGCTGGTAGCCGGTCCCGTGCCGCTGCCGACCGAGCGCTCGGTGTATACGGTTATCCGGGCCCCGCATAAGTACAAGGACTCCCGGGAGCAATTCGAGCTGCGAACCCACAAGCGTCTGATCGATATTCTGGATCCTACGCCCAAGACGGTGGACGCGCTTATGCGGCTGGACCTGCCGGCGGGGGTGGATATCGAGATCAAGCTCTAGGCGGGAGAGATGGACTTTGGGCAAAGCAATTATCGGTCGCAAACTGGGCATGACCCAGGTCTTTACCGAAGACGGGCGTTGCCTGCCGGTCACGGTCATTCAGGCCGGACCCTGCGTGGTAGTGCAGAAGAGGGTGCCGGAAACCGACGGTTACCCGGCCATCCAGGTTGGCTTTGAACCCGTGCCGGAGCACCGGGTTAACCGGCCCCTGCGCGGGCATTTTGCCCGGGCCAAGGCGGGTCCTTTCCGGTATCTGCGGGAATTCCGGGTGGATAATGCCGACGACTATCAGGTGGGCCAGGAACTGCGGGTAGAGATGTTCAAGCCCGGAGAGGCCGTGGACGTAACCGGGGTCAGCCGGGGTCACGGGTTTGCCGGCGGTATCAAGCGCCACGGCTTCCAACGCGGTCCCATGTCCCACGGCTCTAAATACCACCGGCGCCCTGGTTCCCTGGCCGCCAAGGGGCCGGCCCGGGTGTTCAAGGGACGCAGGCTTCCGGGCCGAATGGGCCAGGAGAGGGTTACGGTTCAGAACCTGGAGGTTGTCAGGGTGGATCCGGAGCGTAATCTTCTGCTGGTAAAGGGCTCCGTGCCGGGTATTCGCCGCAGCCTGGTGATGGTAAGAGCTTCGGTTAAGGCCAAAGCTAAAGCGTGAGGCGGTGGGAAACTTGATCAGCGTAGCGGTGGTGAATACCGAAGGCCGGCCGGTCGGGGAAGTGCAGTTGCGGGACGATGTCTTCGGGCTGGTCCCCACGGAGCACGGAGCTACGGTCCACCGGACGGTGGTGAGGATACTGGCAGATCGGCGGCGGGGCACGGCGTCTACAAAGAGGCGGGGTGAAGTGGCCGGAGGGGGCCGCAAGCCGTGGCGCCAGAAAGGAACCGGCCGGGCCCGGGCCGGCAGCATTCGTTCGCCCTTATGGAGGGGCGGCGGGGCGGTATTCGGCCCCAGGCCGCGGGACTACTCCTTTGTCTTACCGCGAAAGCTGCGACGCCTGGCCCTACGGGCGGTCTTATCTGCCAAGCTGGCGCAGGGCAAGCTGATCGTAGTAGAGTCGTTGCCGCCGGTCCCGCCCAAGACCAAAGCAGCCTCGGCCTTTTTGCGGGCGGTGGGCGCCTGGCCCCAGGCTCTGCTGGTAGCGGACAATCCGCCGGCAGAGTTGAAGAGGGCGGTGCGCAACCTGCCGGGCGTAAGGCTTACCACGGTAGACAGCCTCAACCCTTACGACCTCCTGGCGCACGAGAAGGTAGTGCTCAGCCGCGAGGCGGTCGGCAGGTTGGAGGAGGTGTTAGCGTAGATGCTGGTGCCTCAGGACGTCATCATCCGGCCGGTAGTTACCGAGAAATCCACCCGGTTGATGGGCGAAAACAAGTACACCTTCCTGGTCCATCCCCGGGCCACCAAGGTGGACATCCGGCGGGCGGTGGAGGAACTCTTTCATGTCACCGTGGTTAAGGTCAATACCCTTAAAGTTCGGGGCAAGCGGAGACGCCTGGGAAGAACGGTCGGACGCACACCGGATCGAAAGAAGGCCGTCGTGACCCTCAAACCGGGCGACAAGATCGAGATTATCGAAGGGCTGTAAAGCGGGGTGATAGAGTGCCGGTCAAAGCCTATAAGCCCACTTCGCCGGGAATTCGTCAGAAGACGGTGGTAGACTACGGGGAGCTGACGCGTAAGGAACCGGAGAAGCAACTGGTCAGGCCCCTGAAGAAGCACGCCGGCCGAAACTTCCAGGGCCGGATTACGGTACGGCACCGGGGCGGGGGGACCAAGCGCTTCTATCGCCTGATCGACTTCCGGCGGGATAAGGACGGAGTTCCCGGACGGGTGGCGGCACTGGAGTACGATCCCAACCGCTCGGCGCATATCGCCCTGATCCACTACGTCGACGGCGAGAAGCGCTACATCCTTGCTCCTCATGGTTTGGTAGTAGGAGATCGGATCGAGTCGGGGGAGAAGGCCGACATCCGCGTGGGCAATGCCCTTCCCCTGAGGAACATCCCGGTCGGTACGGTTATTCACAACATAGAGCTCAAACCGGGTAAGGGCGGCCAGTTGGCGCGCTCGGCCGGGTCTTCGGCCCAGTTGATGGCCAAGGAGGGCGATTACGCCCACATACGTTTGCCTTCCGGGGAGGTGCGCCTGGTTCACCTCGACTGTAAGGCCACCATCGGCCAGGTGGGCAACGTGGATCACGAGAACGTGGTCATCGGTAAGGCGGGGCGGAAACGCTGGCTCGGCATCCGGCCGACCGTACGCGGGGTAGTGATGAACCCGGTAGATCATCCGCACGGAGGCGGCGAGGGTAAAGCGCCTATCGGCCGGCACCCGGTAACGCCCTGGGGCAAGCCGGCGTTGGGCGTCAAGACCCGAAAGAAAAATAAGCCTTCCGACAAGATGATCGTCAAGCGTCGTAAGTAGCCGAAGGGGGATAGGAGAGGCGATATGGGCCGTTCCAAGAAAAAGGGGCCTTATTGTGACAGCCACCTGCTGAAAAAGATTGAGGCCCTGAACGAGAAGGGCGAAAAGAGGGTAATCAAGACCTGGTCCCGGCGGTCTACCATCTTTCCGCAGATGGTGGGGCACACCATTGCCGTGCACGACGGGCGGCGGCACGTGCCCGTCTACATTACCGAGGATATGGTCGGCCACAAGCTGGGAGAGTTTGCGCCTACACGGTTGTTCCGTGGCCACGGCGCCCATACGGAAAGATCCACAGCCTTGAAATAAGAAGGGGTAGGTGGGCATGGAGGTACGCGCTACCGCCAGATACGTGCGGCTGTCGCCGAAGAAGGCCCAGGGAGTGGTCAGTCTGATCCGGGGAAAGGGCGTGGACGAAGCCATGGCCATTCTCCGGTTTACTCCCCAGAAGGCTGGCCGGATTATTGCCAAGGTGCTTCAGTCGGCGGTGGCCAACGCCGAGCACAACCATGACCTTGACCGGGACCGACTCTACGTGGCCCGGGCCTACGTGGATCAGGGCCCGAGTCTCAAGCGGTATATGCCCCGGGCCTTCGGTCGGGCCAATCTTATGCGGCACCGCACCAGCCACGTTACCGTGGTAGTAGCCCATAAGGAGGGGTGATGCGTGGGGCAGAAAGTGCATCCAGAAGGACTGCGCCTGGGGATTATTCGTGATTGGAATGCCCGCTGGTACGCGGCCAAGGATTACGCCAGACTCCTGCACGAGGACCTGGAGCTGCGGCGTTATCTGAAGTCCAGGCTCTACGTGGCGGGAGTGTCGGATATAGAAATCGAGCGGGCGGCCAACCGGCTGAAGATCACCATTCACGCCGCCAAGCCCGGCCTGGTCATCGGCCGGGGAGGACAGGAGGTGGAACGCCTGCGCCAGGAGCTGGAGAAGCGTACCGGGCGGCAGGTGAACCTTAATATCGTGGAAATCAAGCGGCCGGAACTGGAGGCCCAGCTGGTGGCCGAAGGAGTGGCGGCGCAACTCGAAAAGAGGGTATCATTTCGGCGCGCCATGAAGCAGGCCGTCTCCCGGGCCATGCGCATGGGGGCCCAGGGCATAAGGATCGCCTGCTCGGGACGCCTGGCCGGGGCGGAGATCGCCCGAACTGAATGGTACAGCGAAGGCAAGGTGCCGCTCCAGACCCTGCGGGCGGACATCGACTACGGCTTTGCCGAGGCCAACACTACCTACGGGAAGATCGGCATCAAGGTCTGGATTTATCGCGGCGACGTTCTGCCGGAGGCTGCCAGGGCCGCAGGTAAAGGGGGAGAGTAGCCGTGCTGGCTCCCAAACGGGTTAAATACCGTAAGGAACAGCGGGGTGGCTTGGCGGGAAGGGCTAAGGGCGGCACCGGACTGGCCTACGGCGATTACGGCCTGGTGGCCCTGGAGGCGGCCTGGATTACCGCCCGCCAGATCGAGGCCGCACGGGTGGCCATCACCCGGTGCATCAAGCGCGGGGGAAAACTGTGGATCAAGATCTTTCCCCACAAGCCGATAACCGCCAAGCCGGCGGAAACCCGCATGGGTAGCGGCAAGGGCAGCCCGGAGTACTGGGTGGCGGTAGTCAAGCCCGGTCGGGTCTTGTTTGAGCTGGCGGGCGTACCGGAGGACATGGCCCGGGAGGCCATGCGTCTGGCCAGCAACAAGCTGCCCATCAAGACCAAGTTTATCAAGCGAGAAGGCCTAGGTGGTGAAGCCGGTGAGGGCTAGTGAAATCCGGGACCTGACCAGCGAGGAAATAAAGCAGAAGCTGGTGGACTGGAAGCAGGAGCTGTTCAATCTGCGCTTCCAGGCGGCCACCGGACAGCTGGATAATCCCATGCGTATTCGGGATGTCAAGCGTAGCATTGCCCGGGCCAAGACGGTGCTGCGGGAGCGCGAGCTCGGGCGGGAAAGGAAGGAGGCCTAGCCGGTCATGGCGGGCGAGGAGCGCGGAAACCGTAAGGTGCGGGTGGGCACGGTGGTGAGCGATAAGATGAACAAGACCGTGGTAGTGGAGGTAGAAACCACGGTTCGTCACTCCCTTTACGGCAAGACCATACGGCGGACCAGGCGCCTGAAGGCCCATGACGAGGAAAACCGGTGCCGGGTGGGCGACGTGGTACGCATCATGGAAACCCGGCCCCTCAGCAAGGAGAAGCGCTGGAGGGTAGTGGAAATACTGGAGCGCCGTACGGTATTGCCGGAAGATAAGGTGGTGGAAGTATGATCCAGCAGGAATCCGTACTCAAAGTCGGAGACAACACCGGTGCCAAGCGCCTTTTGTGTATTCGCGTTCTCGGAGGATCCGAGCGGCGTTACGCCTCGGTGGGTGACGTGATCATCGCCTCGGTCAAGGAGGCCACTCCCGGAGGCGTGGTGAAGAAAGGCGACGTGGTTCGGGCGGTGGTGGTACGCACCCGGAGACCGGTGCGCCGCCCTGACGGCTCCTACATCCGCTTTGACGAGAACGCGGCGGTAATCATTAACGAGCAGGGGAACCCCCGGGGAACGCGCATATTCGGCCCGGTGGCCCGCGAGCTGAGGGAGAAGGATTTCATGAAGATCATCTCCCTGGCTCCGGAAGTGCTCTGAAGGCGGGTGACGGGTCATGCACGTGAAGAAAGGCGATACCGTGGTGGTTATTACCGGTAAGGAGAAAGGCAAGCGGGGGAAGGTGCTGGCCGTTGACCGCCGGAGAAACCGGGTGACCGTGGAAGGCGTGAATCTGGTGAAGCGCCACCTGCGGCCCACGCGCCAACTCCCCCAGGGAGGGATTGTGGAAAAAGAGGCCTCCGTCCACGCCTCTAACGTCCTGCTCTGGTGCGCCCGGTGCGAGGCTCCCAGTCGGGTCGGTCGCAGCCTTCTGGAGGACGGCAAGAAGGTGCGGGTGTGCCGGCGGTGCGGGGAACACCTAGACTAAGGCGCAGTGATAAGGAGGGTCGGTGTTGGAGGCGGCAGTCGAAAGAGAAATGCCCAATCTCAAGAGGCGCTACCTGGAGGAAGTTCGGCCGCAGCTCATGCGCCGTTTCGGCTACAAGAACGTAATGCAGGCTCCCCGGCTGGAAAAGATAGTGCTCAACATTGCCGTGGGGGAGGCCGCCCAGAATCCCAAAGCCCTGGATGCGGCGGTGCAAGACCTGACCGCCATCAGCGGCCAGCGCCCGGCCATTCGACGGGCCAAACGCTCCATTGCTGCCTTCAAGTTGCGCAAGGGAATGGCCATAGCCTGTATGGTTACCCTGCGGGGCGACCGCATGTACGAGTTCCTGGATCGACTGATTAACGTAGCTCTGCCGAGGGTGCGCGACTTTCGCGGGGTTCCGCCCGAGGGGTTCGACGGTCGGGGCAACTACAACCTGGGGCTGCGGGAGCAGTTGATCTTTCCGGAGATAGAGTACGACAAAGTGGATCGGGTACGGGGAATGAACATCAGCATTATTACTACCGCCCGCACCGACGAGGAAGGCCGGGAGTTGTTGCGGCTGTTGGGCATGCCGTTCCGATCCTAGAGGAGGGAGACCTGGGTGGCCAGGAAGTCTCTGATCATCAAGCAGAAGCGGCCTCCGAAGTTTAAGGTCCGTGCCTATAATCGCTGCTACCTGTGCGGTCGGCCCCGGGCGTACCTGCGCAAGTTCGGGCTGTGCCGGATATGCTTCCGGACCTTGGCCCACCGGGGGGAAATCCCGGGCGTTCGCAAGGCTAGTTGGTAAGGAGGCCGGTGAGCCAATGACCGATCCCATTGCCGATTTCTTGACCCGTATACGCAATGCCACCACCATCCGGAAGGATACGGTGGAAGTGCCGGCTTCGAAAATGAAGCGGGCTCTGGCGGACATCCTGAAGCGCGAAGGCTTTATCCGGGACTACGAGTACATTGAGGACGGCAGGCAAGGGGTGCTCCGCCTGTACCTCAAGTACGGACCCAACAAGGAAAAGATCATAACCGGTCTGAAGCGCATTTCTCGGCCCGGCCTGCGGGTGTACGCGCGCAAGGATCAGCTTCCCCGGGTGCTGGGCGGGCTGGGAATCGCCGTCATTTCCACCTCGCGGGGCGTCATGACCGATAAGGAAGCACGCAAGCGCGGGCTGGGCGGCGAAGTAATCTGCTATATCTGGTAAGGGGGGACGGGATTTGTCCCGTATCGGGAGAATGCCGGTGGAGATCCCGGCCGGTGTGGAGGTGAGTGTAGAGGGCAACCTGGTTCGGGTCAAGGGGCCCAAAGGGGAACTGGCCCGAAGCCTGCCCCCGGCCATCTCGGTAAAGCTGGAAGCGGGCCGGATCCTGGTGGAACGGCCCTCAGACGCCAATCAGCACCGGGCCCTACACGGCCTGTGCCGCACCTTAATCAAGAACATGGTGGAAGGAGTAAGTCAGGGCTTTCAGCGGGTGCTGGAGCTAAGCGGAGTGGGCTACCGGGCAAGCAAGCAAGGCGAAAAGCTGGTCCTCCAGGTGGGCTATTCCCATCCGGTGGAGATAGAACCCGGGCCGGGGCTGAGCATAGAGGTGCCGGCGCCCAACCGGATCGTGGTGAGGGGCATAGATAAGGAGGCGGTCGGCAACCTGGCGGCCCGCATCCGGAGCATAAGACCCCCGGAGCCCTACAAGGGCAAGGGTATTCGGTACGAGGGCGAACGCATCCGGCATAAGGTGGGTAAGGCCGGCACCGGTAAGAAGAGGTAGGGGGCGGTACAGGGTGATCAAGAGGGAAGATCGGAAGAAGCTGCGGGCCAAGAGACACCTGCGCCTTCGCAAACGCATAACGGGCACCAGTTCCCGACCGCGGCTTTGCGTATACCGCAGCAACGCCCACATCTATGCCCAAATCATCGATGATAGCCGCGGCCATACCCTGGTAGCCGCCTCTACGTTGGACCCGGAGATTCGGGCGCAGCTGGAAGGAAAGGGCAAGAACATCCGGGCGGCCCGGCTGGTAGGGGAGAGACTGGCCGCCAAGGCGAAAGCCTTGGGGATCACCAAGGTGGTATTCGACCGGGGAGGCAATCTCTATCACGGCCGGGTGGCCGCCCTGGCCGAAGGGGCGCGGGCCGGCGGCCTCGACTTCTAGCTGAGAGGGCGATTAGGAAGGAGGCGGCAACTTGCCGAAGCGCATAGATCTTTCGCAAACCGAACTCAGCGAAAGAGTGGTGAGCATAAACCGCGTGGCCAAAGTGGTCAAGGGCGGCCGGCGGTTCAGCTTCAGCGTAATGGTAGTGGTGGGCGACGGGAACGGTCACGTGGGTGCAGGCCTGGGCAAGGCGGGAGAGGTGCCCGAAGCCATCCGCAAGGGAGTAGAGGTGGCCAAGAAGAACCTGATCGAGGTGCCGCTGGTGGGCACCACCATACCCCACGAGGTAGTCGGCGAGTTCGGGGCGGCCAAGGTGCTCATGAAGCCGGCCAGCCCCGGTACGGGGGTCATTGCTGGCGGCCCGGTGCGGGCGGTTATGGAGTCGGCCGGGATAAAGGACGTTCTGACCAAATCGCTCGGTTCCAATAACGCCATAAACGTGGTCTATGCCACCGTTG
Source organism: Clostridia bacterium (assembly GCA_024653205.1). Lineage (NCBI taxonomy): Bacteria > Bacillati > Bacillota > Clostridia > Clostridia bacterium. The sequence continues at coordinate 8,790 of JANLFO010000007.1, forward strand.
AAGGTCTGAAGCAGTTGCGACGACCGGAAGAGGTAGCCCGCCTGCGGGGTAAGACCGCCGCCGAGTTGTTGGCCTAAGGGGGCGCCGGAGATGAAAAGACTGCGCATTACCTTGATAAGAAGCCTTATCGGCCGGCCGGAGAAGCAGCGGCGCACGGTACGGGCCTTGGGTTTGGGCAAGCTCAACAGCCAGGTTGTGCATGCGGATACGCCCTCCATAAGAGGCATGATTCGTCAAGTAGAGCACCTGGTGCGCGTAGAAGAAGTAGTCGAGGGTTAGGGGGGAAAACGGTGGAACTGCACGAACTAAGCCCGGCACCGGGTTCCCGACGTTCCCGCTTTCGGGTGGGCCGGGGCATAGCCAGCGGTGCCGGCAAGACCGCGGGCAAGGGCCATAAGGGTCAGAAGGCCCGTTCCGGAGGCGGCGTGCGGCGAGGCTTCGAAGGAGGGCAGATGCCCCTGGTGCGCCGCATTCCCAAGCGGGGCTTTACCAGCGACCGCCCGCGCATGGCGGTAATCAACGTGGGCGAACTCAACCGTTTTGGCGAAGGCGAAGTGGTTACTCCCGAGCTCTTGGCCGAGAAGGGATTGGTAAAGAAGCTCTCATGGGGCGTAAGAGTCCTGGGCGAAGGAGAGTTGACCAAGGCGCTAACGGTGCGGGCGCACGGCTTTAGCCAGGCGGCCCGGCGCAAGATAGAAGCCGCCGGCGGCCGGGTCGAGGTGGTATAGGTGCTGGGAACACTGGCAAGTGCCTGGAGGCTGCCGGATCTCCGGCGGCGAATCGTGTTCACCTTGCTGATGCTGGTGGTATTCCGGGTGGGGGCGCACGTTCCCGTCCCGGGCATAGATAAGGCTGCGCTGGCCCAGGTCATGGAGGCCGGCCTCCTTTTCGGCTTCCTGGATATCGTTTCCGGCGGGGCCTTCAAGAGTTTCACCGTTTTTGCCATGGGCATCATGCCCTACATCAACGCCTCGATCATCATGCAGCTGTTGACCGTGGTTATACCCCGGCTGGAGCAATTGGCCAAGGAAGGGGAAGAAGGGCGGCGCAAGATCGTACAGTACACCCGATACGGTACGGTAGTGTTGGGCTTCATTCAGGCAATCGGTATGGCCGTGTTCCTGGGGCGCTCGCAGCCGCCGGCTCTGATGCACCCGGGGATACCCGCGTACCTGATGGTAGCTCTTACCTTAACCGCTGGTACCGTCTTCCTGATGTGGATGGGCGAACTCATAACCGAGAGGGGTATCGGGAACGGGATTTCTCTACTGATTTTCGCCGGCATCGTGGCCCGACTGCCGCGTGAGTTCTACAGCATATACGAGTTCCTGCGCACCGGCACAGTGGGCGTAATAAGCGTGGTAGGCTTTGTAATTATAGCCGTGCTGGTAATTGCCGCCATCGTGGCCATGAACGAGGGGCAGAGGAGGATACCGGTCCAGTATGCCAAGCGGGTGGTGGGCCGGCGGGTATACGGGGGTCAGAGCACCCACATACCCCTCCGGGTGAACCAGGCAGGCGTAATCCCGGTCATCTTTGCCATGTCCATTTTGCTGTTTCCCAATACCCTGGCCTCCTGGTTTCCCCAAAACGACTTTGCCCAGGCAGTGGTTAACTTCTTCGATTTCCGGACCATTCCGTACATGATACTGTACGCGGTGTTGATCATCTTCTTCACCTACTTTTACACGGCCATCACCTTCAATCCGGTGGACGTGGCGGACAACATCAAGAAGTACGGGGGGTTTATCCCGGGCCTGAGGCCGGGCAGGCCGACGGCGGAGTATATCGAACGGATTCTTACCCGGGTAACTTTTGCCGGGGCGGTGTTCCTGGCCTTTGTTGCCGTGCTGCCCAACATCGTTACCGCCGTTACCGGCCTTAACGTCTATTTCGGCGGCACCTCGCTGCTTATCGTGGTAGGCGTGGCTCTGGATACCATGAAACAACTGGAAGCGCACCTGCTGATGCGCCATTACGAAGGCTTTATCAAGTAAGAAAGGGGGAGAAGCCGCGCGGGTTTTGCCCCGCGCAGGCGAGCGTCTATGCGCCTGGTAATAATGGGCCCGCCGGGGGCAGGAAAAGGCACCCAAGCCGAGCGGCTGGTGCGGGAACTGGGAATAGTTCACGTTTCTACCGGTGACCTGTTTCGGGCGGCGGTAGCCGAGGGCACCCCCCTGGGGCTGGAAGCCAAGAAGTACCTGGATGCCGGGCAACTGGTGCCCGATGAAGTAACGGTGGGAATGGTGAGGGAGCGCTTGCTGCAGCCGGATTGCAGTTCCGGCTTTCTCCTGGACGGCTTTCCCCGCACCGTGGCTCAGGCCGAGGCCCTGGGCCGGATGCTGCAGGAGATGGGGTTGAAGCTGGACGCGGTGCTGAACATCGACGTTCCGGAAGAGAAGCTGGTGGCCCGGCTTACCGGCCGCCGCGTTTGCCGGCAGTGCGGAGCCAACTACCACCTGGAATTTAATCCTCCCCGCCGGCCCGGGGTCTGCGACCGGTGCGGCGGAGAACTGTACCACCGCAGCGACGACACCGAGGCTACGGTACGGAGCCGGCTGGAGGTCTACCGGCGCCAGACGGCCCCGCTCCTGGCCTACTATCGCGAGCGGGGCCTGCTGAGGGAGGTTAATGGAGACCAAGAGGTGGAGCAGGTATTCCGCTCCTTATTGGACGCCCTGAGGCAGAAGTAGGGGTTTGACCCGAGTTGATCATTCTTAAGTCCGACCGCGAACTGGAGTTGATGCGCCAAGCGGGTCGAGTTGTGGCCGAGACCTTGGTCCTGCTGGAGAGAATGGTCGTGCCGGGGGTGTCCACCCAGGAGCTGAATGAGGCGGCCGAAAGCTACATCCTTAAGCAGGGGGCGTACCCTTCCTTCAAGGGCTACCGGGGTTTCCCGGCCAGCATCTGCGCCTCGGTTAACGAGGAAGTGGTGCACGGCCTGCCGGGTTTAAGGAGACTGGTGGAGGGAGATATTATTAGTATCGACATCGGCGCGGAACTAGAAGGCTACCACGGAGACGCCGCCATTACCGTGCCCGTGGGCCGGGTTAAGCCCGAGGTAGAGCGCCTGCTGCGGGTTACGCAGGAGGCTTTGTGGCTGGGTATTGAGCAGGCGCGACCGGGTCGTCGTCTTAGCGACATTTCCCATGCCATCCAGATGCACGTGGAGAAGAACGGTTTCAGCGTCGTGCGCGAGTTCGTGGGCCACGGCATCGGGCGCACCATGCACGAAGAGCCTCAGGTGCCCAACTACGGGCGCCCCGGTCGGGGGCCCCGGTTGACTCCGGGTATGACCCTGGCCATCGAGCCTATGGTCAACCTGGGCGGGCCGGAGGTTTTGGTTCTGGCCGATGGGTGGACGGTGGTGACCCGGGACGGGAGTTATTCTGCCCACTTCGAGCACACCGTGGCCGTGACCACCGAAGGGCCCCGGGTGCTCACGCTTCCCTGAGGGGGTGGGTGAGTCTTGGCGGCGCACCCACCGGTCCTGAGGATAGGGCAGCTGGTCTTCTCCAAGGCCGGCCGCGATCGCGGGCGACCGTTTCTGGTGTATAGGGTATCCGACGAGGGGTTTGTCTATGTGGTGGACGGGGACCTGCGGCGGGTAGCCAGACCTAAGCGCAAAAACGTAAGACATCTGCAGCCAACCCAAAAGGTGGCCTTGGAACTGGCGACCAAGATAGAGTCCGGGAAGCCTCCCACCGATGCGGAGGTCAGGAGAGCGCTGGCTGCTTTGACTAACGTCCCCGGTGGAGAGGAGGAAGGGGATGGCGAAAAAGGAGGTTATTGAGGTTCAGGGTACGGTAGTGGAGCCGCTCCCCAACGGGATGTTCCGCGTAGAGCTGGACAACGGTCACCGGGTGCTCGCCCACGTGTCGGGTAAAATCCGAATGAACTTCATTAGGATCCTGCCTGGGGATCGGGTTACCGTGGAGTTATCCCCTTATGACCTTAGCCGGGGAAGGATCACCTATCGCTACAAGTAGCTACGGAAGCGGAGGGGAAAACCTTGAAGGTAAGGCCTTCGGTAAAGCCTATTTGTGAAAAGTGTAAGGTCATCAAGCGTCACGGCAGGGTAATGGTCATCTGTGAGAACCCCAAGCACAAGCAAAAGCAAGGCTAAGGAGAAGGAGGTGAAAAGGTGGCACGTATAGCCGGCGTAGATCTGCCACGGGACAAACGGGTGGAGATCGCCCTGACCTATATATACGGAATCGGGCGTTCCCTTTCGCGCCGGATACTTCAGGCCACCGGGGTCAACCCCGATACCCGGGTTAGGGACCTTACCGAAGATGAGGTAAGCCGCCTGCGGGAGTATATCGACCGGAATTGTACGGTAGAGGGCGACCTCCGGCGGGACGTAGCCATGAACATCAAGCGGCTTATAGATATCGGTTGCTATCGGGGGCTGCGGCACCGGAGGGGGCTGCCGGTTCGGGGGCAGAGAACCCGAACCAACGCCAGGACCCGCAAGGGACCGCGCAAGACGGTTGGCGTGCGGCGCAAGAAGTAGAACAATCGAGGCAAGGGGGTAGGAAGAGGAGGCTATGGGTAGGAGAGCTACCAGGGCGCGTCGTAAGGAAAAGCGTCATGTGGAAAGCGGCATTGCGCACATCAAATCGACCTTCAATAATACCATCGTTACCATTACCGACAAGAGCGGTAATACCCTGTCCTGGGCCAGTGCCGGCACGGTAGGCTTCAAGGGTTCACGCAAGAGCACTCCTTATGCCGCCCAGATGGCGGCCGAGGCTGCGGCCAAGGAAGCCCTGGGCTACGGGATGAAAGAAGTGGAATGTCGGGTAAAGGGACCGGGTGCGGGCCGCGAGGCCGCCATCCGTTCGCTGCAGGCGGCGGGACTGGAGATAACGGTCATCAAAGACGTTACGCCCATACCGCACAACGGGTGTCGGCCGCCCAAGCGCCGTCGGGTCTAATCTGGGGGTGGAAGAGTGAGCAGATACACCGGACCGGTTTGTCGCCTTTGCCGGCGGGAAGGAATCAAGCTTTTCCTCAAGGCGGAGAGGTGCTACACGGATAGGTGCGCCATGGAGCGCCGGCCTTACCCGCCGGGTCTGCACGGGCACGGTCGCAAGAAGGTTACCGAGTACGGGATGCAGCTCAGGGAGAAGCAGAAGGCCAAGCGCGTTTACGGAGTGCTGGAAAGGCAGTTCCGCAACTACTTCGAGCGCGCGGAGAGGCAAAAAGGCGCCACCGGCGAGAACTTGCTGCGGCTCCTGGAACGCCGCCTGGACAATGTGGTCTTTCGGCTCGGCCTGGCCGGCTCCCGGCCGGAAGCCCGGCAACTGGTACGCCACGGCCATTTTGCCGTCAACGGCCGCAAGGTAGACATTCCCTCTTATCAGGTACGACCCGGGGATGAAATCGCGGTGCGGGAGGGCAGCCGGGATCTACCCAAGTTCAAGGCCCTGGCCGAAGCGCTGGCCCACCGTACGCCGCCGGCCTGGCTGGAGGTCGATAAGGAAAACCTGCGCGGCCGGGTACTTCGACTCCCGCAGCGAGACGAAATCGACGTACCCGTGGAGGAGCACCTGATCGTGGAACTCTACTCCCGGTAACGGCGGAGGAGGGGGTAGCATGCTGGAGATTGAAAAGCCCCGCATAAGCTGCGTGGAGCTGAGCCCCAACCGGCGCTACGGCCGCTATGTGATCGAGCCGCTGGAGAGAGGCTACGGCATCACCCTGGGCAACGCCCTGCGGCGGGTGCTGTTGTCCTCCCTCCCCGGTGCGGCCATTACCCAGGTCAAGATCGAGGGGGTTCTGCATGAGTTCTCCACCCTCCCCGGCGTAATCGAGGATACCACGGATATCCTGCTCAACCTCAAGGGCGTATGTTTGAAGATGTACGGCGACGGTCCCAAGACGGTAAGGATCGAGGCCGAGGGCGAGGGAGAGGTAAAGGCGGAGGATATTATCTGCGACGCCGACGTGGAGGTGCTCAACCCGGACTGGCATATAGCCACCCTGGAAGAGGGCGGTCGCCTTTTCATGGAGATGACCGTGGAAAAGGGCCAAGGCTACAGGCCGGCAGAAAGGAATAAGCGGGAAGGAGAACCCATCGGGGTGATACCCGTGGATTCCATCTTTACGCCGGTACCTCGCGTCAATTACCGGGTAGAGAACACGCGGGTCGGTCAGGTTACGGATTACGACAAGCTTATCCTGGAAGTCTGGACGAACGGAAGCCTGGAACCCGGGGAAGCGGTAGGCGCCGCTGCCCGCATCATGACCGACTACTTGAAGCTTTTCCTGGGCCTTACCGATATGGTTTCCGAGGAGATCAGTCCGGCGGATAAGGAGGACAATCGCCAGGACCGGATACTCAACATGAGTATAGAGGACCTCGACCTTTCCGTGCGTTCCTATAATTGCCTGAAACGGGCGGGCATCAATACGGTGCAGGAACTGATCCAGCGAACCGAGGAAGACATGATGAAGGTCCGCAATCTGGGCAAAAAGTCCCTGGAGGAAGTACAGCAGAAGCTGGCCGAGTTGGGACTGTCCCTGCGGAAGGCGGAAGAGTAGGGGGTGACGGAGCAATGAGTTACCGCAAGCTGGGGCGGCGCAGCGACCACCGCCGGGCCATGCTGCGCAACCTGGTTACCTCCTTTCTGCGGGAGGGACGGCTGGAGACTACGGAAACCAGGGCGAAAGAACTGCGCCGTCTGGCAGACAGAATGATAAGCTTGGGCAAGAGAGGGGACCTGCACGCCCGCCGGCAGGCGCTGGCCTTCCTTCTGGACGAGAGCGTGGTCAAACGGTTGTTCGACGAGCTGGGACCTCGGTACAAGGAGCGTCAGGGAGGATATACCCGGGTAATCAAGGCCGGGGTGCGTCACGGAGACGGCGCTCCCATGGCGGTGGTGGAACTGGTCTAGCGTTCCATGCGCTATCTGAAGCTGACCGTGGCCTACGACGGTACGGCCTACCACGGCTGGGCGGTGCAGCCTGCCGTCCGGGGCCCGACCGTCCAGGGCGTGATGCAGGAGAGACTCGGCGAGCTCACCGGGGAGTGTCTGAGCCTGGTGGCGGCCAGTCGTACCGATGCCGGAGTGCACGCCCGGGGACAGGTGGTGGTATTCTCCACCCGGAGTCGCATCCCCTTAGATCGGTGGCCGTTGGCGGCCAACAGCGTTCTTCCCCCTGATATCGCCGTACTGAAGGCGGAAGAGGTGCCGCCCGGTTTCGACCCCCGCAAGCACGCACTCTATAAGACGTACAGCTACACCATCCACAACCACCCGCTTCCCGACGTGTTTCGACGCCGGTACGTCTTGGAGGTGCGCGCTCCGCTGGCGGTGGATGCCATGCAGGAGGCGGCCGGCTACCTGGTGGGCCGGCACGATTTCCGGGCTTTCTGTGCCTCGGGGGGAGCGGCCAGGACCACGGTTCGCACGCTTTACCGGTGCCGGGTGAGGCGGTGGGGACCCAGGATACGGGTAGAGGCGACGGCGGACGGCTTCCTCTACCACATGGTCAGAATCATCGTGGGCACCCTGCTGGAGGTAGGACTGGGCCGGCTGGAACCGGAGCAGGTGGCCGCCATAATGGCCGAGGGCCGGCGGGAGGCCGCCGGGCCCACCGCGCCGGCACGGGGCCTGTGTCTGGAAAGGGTAGTTTTTCGGAACCCCGGCTTGACAGATGCTGCCGGCGGCAGCTAAAATAAGAAACGCTGAGCGCAGGAGCGGGGTGAAAGTAATGCAGAGCACTTACGCGGCTAAACCGGGAGAAGTAACGCGCCGCTGGTACATTCTCGACGCCACCGACCGGCCGCTGGGCCGCCTGGCCTCGGAGGCGGCGCGGATTCTGCGGGGCAAGCACAAACCCATCTACACGCCGCATGTGGACACCGGAGACCACGTAATAATCGTCAACGCCGCCAAGGTGAGGCTGACGGGAAAGAAAGCGGAGAACAAGTACTACGTTTACCATACCGGTTACCCCGGGGGCCTGAAAAGGATACAGTACAAGAAGCTCCTGGCCGAGAAGCCGGAGCTGGCGGTGGAAGAAGCGGTGCGGCGCATGCTGCCCCCGAACCGGCTGGGTAGGAAGATGCTGAAGAAGCTGCGGGTCTACCGGGGAAGCGAGCACCCGCACCAGGCCCAGAAGCCCGAACCCTGGCAAGGCTGGAGGGAGTGAACGGGTTGTATTACGGTACCGGAAGGAGAAAAGAAGCCGTAGCACGGGTATGGATAAGACCGGGGCAGGGCCGGGTGATGGTAAACCGCCGGCTGCTCGAGGATTACTTTCCGATGGAGATGCTTCGGCAGAAGATCCTCGAACCTCTGCGTGCGGTCGGCCTGGAAGGGCGGTACGAGGTTATCGCCAACGTGCGGGGGGGCGGGGTTTCCGGTCAGGCCGGGGCGGTGCGCCTGGGTATAGCCCGGGCTCTGCTGCAGGCGGACTCCGGGCTGCGTCCCGCCCTGCGCCGGGGAGGGCTCCTGACCCGGGATCCGCGGATGAAAGAACGCCGTAAGTACGGGCTTAAGAAGGCCCGAAAGGCACCGCAGTACTCCAAGCGCTGAGCGGTTTGGCAAGAATCCATACGGCAAAAAGCAAAAGGGCGGGGGCAACCCTGCTTTTTTGTGTTTGGGATGGAGGTTCTCCGTCTAATGGTCGGGGCATAAACTCTCCCCTGGGGGTCAAAAGCGGTGATTGTGATAGTTCGGGGCCGTCACCTGCGGATAGTGCTGGCGGTAATCCTGGTCCTGATCCTGCTGGGTGTGTGGAGGTGGGCGAGGAGGGAGGAGAGTTTCCCTGTCTTTTCCTGGCTTCTGGCCGGCCGCCGGGTGGTGGTGGATCCCGGCCACGGCGGGGTAGATCCCGGGGCGGTCGGGCCGGCAGGAACCAGGGAAAAGGACGTAACCCTGGCCATCAGCCTTCGTTTGCGGGACCTCTTGGCCCAGGCCGGAGCGGCGGTAGTGATGACCCGGGAGACGGATGTGGATCTGGGCAGCCCCGGGAAAAGCCTCGGTGCCCGAAAGCGGGAGGACCTGGACCGCCGCATCGCCATTGCCCGCGAGCATGAAGCGGAAATCTATCTGGGCATTCAGGCCAACGCCTTCGGTACGCGGTGGAGGGGTGCCCAGACCTTCTACCACCCTTCTTCGGAGGAGGGCCGTCTCCTGGCCGAAGCCATCCAGGCCGAACTCATCCGCATCCTGGGCAACACCAATCGTCGGGCCAAGTCACTGGAATTATACCTGCTCCGCAATCTCACCGTACCCGCGGCGGTAATCGTAGAAGTGGGCTTTTTGTCCAATCCGGAGGAGGAAAGACTGCTGAACGATCCATACTATCAGCAGAAGGTAGCCCTGGCCGTGTACAGCGGAGTAATCCGGTATCTTGCCGGCCGGGTGCCGGAAGGTTCTAGCCCGTGAAATGCCGAATTATTTAGCCAGTCATGCGCTACCTTACGGTACGAACGGCTTGGGGTTGGATCGCGCTGGCGGGAAGCGAAAAGGGGCTGGCGGCGCTGGTTCTCCCGCGGGGAGAAGAAGAAGCGGCTCTGGCCGCCTTACGGAACCGGATTAGGGCCTCTTCCTGGGAAGTGGACCCCAAAGGTTTTGGCGATCTTCCTGGGCGGCTGGAGGCCTACTTCACCGGGGAGCGCGTGGATTTCGCCGATTCCGCAAGCCTTGACTGGGGGTGTGTTACCGGGTTCCGCCGTCAGGTGTTATCGGCCGTCAGGCTCATACCTTATGGTCAGACCCGTTCGTATGGCTGGCTGGCGGAGCAGTCCGGTCGCCCCCGCGCCTGGCGGGCGGTGGGACAGGCCCTCAAGGCCAATCCTTGGCCCGTAATAGTGCCCTGCCACCGCGTGATAGGTAAGTCCGGGGATCTCGGCGGCTTCAGTGAGGGGCGGGAGACCAAGGCCCGCTTGCTGATCCTGGAAGGGGCACGGGCAGTCAGGCCCCCGAAGCCGGGAGCGTAGGGAAGCACCTGGATTATCCTCGCTTTTCCCTGTCAGTCCCGGTTTCACCGAGTACCTGAAGTCTCACCGGGCACCGAACTCGGCGAGGGCGAGGGCAGAGGCGGGCCGAAGGCCACGGATGGCCGAAGCCGCGCCGGCGCCATGGACGGCGCCTAAGCGGTGCCTGCGGAACCCGGAAGCCGGAGCCGCAGTTCGGGCGGCGAAGCGAACGGTACGAGGGCGAACCGGGACTGCCGGGACAAAGAGTGGGGATCCGCAGGGGAAGCACTCGTTGCCCGAGCTACCGGCCTGGGGTGGACCGGGGCCGCCGGCGCGAGCGGGAAAGAATGGTCAGGAGACGGGGAATGCCTGAACGGCGGAGGTGAAACGGATTGAGCGGCAAGGGTGAGGTAACCGTTGCCTGTTTGGTGCCCCATCCGCCGGTAATGGTACCGGAGGTGGGAGGGAAAGATGCCAGGGGTGTGGAGAAGACGGTCCGGGCCATGGAGCAGGTGGCGGGCAGGCTCGCGGTCCTGGGCCCGGAGGTCCTGCTTTTCATTACCCCCCACGGTCCTCTGGCCCGGGATACGGTCTATGTGGCGGCAGAACGGGAGTTGGTGGGTGACCTGGCTGCCTTCGGGGCCCCGGAGGTGGGCTTTCGTTACGGCAACGATCTGGAGCTGGCGACCGCCATTCGCGATCGGGCCCGGGCGGTCGGGCTGGCGGTAGAGATGAACCGGCGCTGGACGGGATGGCCCGGACTGGGAGCGGGACTGGATCACGGAGTGACCGCCCCGCTTTACTACCTACGCCGCGGCCCGGCCTCCTTCCGTCTGGTAGTACTCACCTATGCCCTCTGGCCGCGGCCTCAACTGTATCGGCTGGGAGCCGTGATTCGTGAGGCGGTGCAGGCGAGCGGCCGAAGGGTGGCAGTGGTTGCCAGCGGGGACCTGTCGCACCGATTATTGCCCGGGGCTCCGGCCGGCTACGATCCGGAGGGTAAAGAGTTCGACCGCCGGCTACGCGAACTTCTGGAGCGAGGGCAGCTCTACGAGATAATCACTCTATCGGAAGAGTGGGCCGAAAGGGCCGGAGAGTGCGGGTGGCGCTCGCTGGTTGTTGCCCTGGGAGCCCTGGACGGCGTAAGGGTCAGGACCGAGGTGCTGTCCTACGAAGGCCCGTTTGGGGTGGGTTACCTGGTGGCCCTGATGGAGCCGGGAGAAGAAGACCCGGAGCGCTGTCTCCTGGGGCGCCTATCGGTTTCTGCAGAGGAGGGTTCCTGGCCGGTGCGCCTGGCGCGGCAGAGCCTGGAAGCCTACGTCCGGGAAGGCCGCCTTATCAAGCTCCCCCATCCCCTGCCGGCGGAGCTGGCGCGGCCGGCGGCGGCTTTTGTCTCCCTGAAGAAGCACGGGCAGTTACGGGGATGCATAGGTACCATTCGGCCTACGCGGCCGAGCCTGGCGGAGGAGATCATCGTCAACGCCATAAGCGCCGGCACGCGGGATCCTCGCTTTGAACCCGTGCGGCCGGACGAGCTTTCCGAGCTAACCTACTCAGTCGATGTGTTGGGCAAACCGGAGCCGGTAAAAGGACTCGAAGAACTCGATCCGAAGCGCTTCGGCGTAATAGTGCGCAAGGATTGGCGCACGGGGGTGTTACTGCCCGATCTGGAAGGTGTGGACACCGTGGAAGAGCAGCTTCGCATTGCCAAGCTGAAGGCGGGCATCGGGCCGGAGGAAGACTGCATCGTAGAGCGTTTTGAGGTAAAGAGGTACTACTGAGATTTGGGCTGCGCCACTAAGGCTTCGCCGGGCACTGAGCTTGGCGAGGGCGAGGGTGGAGGGGGGCCGCTAGGCTTCTGAATGGCGAAGCTGCGCCGGTGCCGAGGACGGTTTCTTTCGCGGGGAGCGCGCCGGGAGCCCGAAGCGTAAGGCTGTTCGGTTGGCGAAGCGACCGGCGCGAGGGGGAATCCGGGTGCCGGGGAGCAAACTGAGATAGCTCAGAAGGGACGGGACTTGATTTGGGGAGCGAGAGGCGTAATGCAGGAAGCGGCCTTCTACGAAAAGCTGGATGAGGGCCGGGTGCGCTGCGGGCTCTGTCCCCACCGCTGTGTGCTTGCACCCGGCAAGAAGGGTATTTGCGGCGTGAGGGAGAATCACGGAGGCAGGCTTTACACCCTCAACTATGCCCGGGTATCCTCCTGGGGCTTTGACCCGGTGGAGAAAAAACCGCTGTATCATTTCTGTCCGGGCACGGTCGTTTTCTCCTTGGGAACCGTGGGCTGCAATTTTCATTGCGAGTTCTGCCAAAACTGGGAGATCGCCCGCGGCGATGTAGGAGCAACTTTCGAGCTCGGCGTCGAGGCGCTGATAGAGGTGCTGACGCGCCAGGCTCCCCCTCACTGCGTGGGGGTGGCCTACACTTACTCCGAGCCCTCGGTGTGGTACGAGTACGTGCTGGCCGCCAGCCGCGGGGTGAGGGAGAAGGGCTACCGGAACGTCCTGGTGACCAACGGTTTTATCAATCCCGAGCCTTTGGCGCAGTTGTTGCCCTACGTGGATGCTCTGAACATAGACGTTAAGAGTTTCACCGACAGCTTCTACCGCCGGGTAGTACACGGCGAACGGGAGCCGGTACTGCGCACGGCAATCCAGGCCAAGGAAGCCGGGTGTCATGTAGAAATTACCACCTTGCTGGTCCCGGGTCTAAACGATGGCCGGGAGGAACTGGAACAACTGGTTGACTGGATAGCCACGCATCTGGGATCGGATACCCCTCTTCACTTCTCCCGCTACTTTCCGCATTACCGGCTCCGCCTGCCGCCTACGCCCGTCGAAACCCTGCGGCGGGCCCGGGAACTGGCCCGCCGCAAGCTCTCCTTCGTATATCTGGGAAACGTGCCGGACGCCGAAGCCTCCACCACCTATTGCCCGGGTTGCGGTCGGCCGGTAGTGGAGCGCCTGGGTTACCGGGTGAGCAGTTCGGGCCTGGCCGACGGGCGCTGTCGCTATTGCGGCCGGAGGCTCCCTTTTGTGCTTGAGCCGAACTAGCAGGGAACCACCAGGGGTACTGCGGCCTCTTCTTTTCCTTCCTCCAGCCGACCGGCGGTCTCCACGGCCAACCGCGACAGCAGGTAGGCCAAGAGGGATTCCGCTCCCTGGTTGGGGTTCGGGCCGTGAGGGGTCAGACCGTCGCAGCAGCCTCCGGACTCGCAATCGTAGAGGGCAACTCCCAGTTCGTTCTGGCCCAGAAACCAGCCAAAGGACTTCTCGGCCAGGCGCAGGTATTCGCGCTCCCGGCTTACCCAGTAGGCCAGGGTATAGGCCAGAACCAGGCAGCCCGCATCCTCGGGCTGCTCGTCAAAAGGTGCCGGTCGGGAATCTCTGAAGTACCAGCCTTTATTCCCCACCAGCTTCAGGTGCCCGTTGGCCAGGTGAAGACCGGTCAGAAAATCGAGTGCCCGCACGGCGGTCTGCCAGTAGAGCCGGTGCCCGGTTATCCGGTAGGCCATCACCAGGGCGGCGGGCAGGATGGCGTTGGAGTAGGTTAGGTAGGGTTCAAACCATTGCCACTCCCGGGTCTGTTCCCGCTCCAGGGCAGCCGGGAACCAATCGGCCAGAAGGCAAATCAAGCCGCGGATTTGCTCCGAAGGGAACGCCGAATAATAATACCCCAGGCCCAGGAGGGCAAAAGCTTTGGCCCGGGGATAGGTCAGGCCGGCCGACCAGGGAAGGGCCCTATCCAGCATGTCCTTGGCCGCCCGCCCCAGGTAGTGCTCGGGGAGGGAGGCGGCCGCGTATCCCAGGGCCCAAAGCGCCCGGCCGAAAGCATCCTCCGAGCCCTCTTCGTCCAGGAAGCACCGGGTATAGTCTACGAAGTTGTGCCACTTGCCGTCCGGCCTTTGCGCGTAGCGGAGAAAACCCAGGTAGCTTTCTGCCAGTTCCAGAGCCTCCGGCGCCTGGAGATGCTGATAGACTTGAAGGGCGGCCAGCAGGGCCCGGGCGTTGTCGTCGGTGGTGTAGCCGGTCCGGTAGTCGGGCAGGGCGTAGACCGCGTGCTGAATTATGCCCGTCCTGTCGGTGAGGCGGCGCAAGTGGTTCAGGTTCAGATCGGGATAGACTCCGTTTCTCACCATGCCCACCTCCCTAGCCTTGATGGTGGTCCTCAAGGCGTTCAGCTTGTGGCCTGACCTTCTAGCCCCGGCGCCGCCCGCTGGGCTGTGGCCACCACTTCGTGGAACAGGTCCATGTAGGCCTCGGCTACGCGGGGCCAGGTCATTTGCCGGCCGAATTCCCGGGCCGCGCGGCTCAGGGCCGCAGTCTTGGCGGGCTGAGACAAGACCTCTTCCAGGGCCAGGCCTAAAGCCTGGGCATCGGCGAAGGGAACCAGGATTCCCCGGCCGCCGGCCAGCATTTCCTGGGCGTAAATGTACGGCGTGGAGATGACGGTCTTGCCCAGGCATACGGCATAGGCCAGGGTGCCGCTGGAGATCTGCTGGGGCTCCAGGTAGGGTGTGAGATAAATGTCAGTCATATGCAGATAAGTCAAGAGTTCCTCCTGGCTCAGGTAGGAGTCTACGAAGTGCACATGATCCTCCAGGCCGAGCGCCATCACCAGATCCTTTAGCTTGCTCCTGTAGGTCTCGCCTTCCCGGCGCCGCACCTCGGGATGGGTCTGGCCCAGAACCAGGTAGAGCACCTCCGGGTGCTTGGCCACCACCGGCGGGAGGGCCTTCAGGGCGTATTCTATGCCCTTGCCCGGGTGCAGCAGCCCGAAAGTGCAGAGCAGTTTTCGGTCCTGCCAGCCGTAGCGCTTCCTTAGTTCGGAAGCGTCGGGCAGCTCCAATACCGGTACCCCGTGGTGGATTACGTGTATCTTGGCCGGCGCGATCTTGTACACCTGGGTGAGTATTTCCTTACCCTTGTGGGCCAGCACTACCACGGCGGCGCTGTGGGCGGCGATCTCCTGCACCAGGGCTTTCCGGTGGGAATCCACGTTGGGGAGTACGGTATGGAAGGTGGTTACCACCGGCTTGCGCAGGTGGCTCAACAGGGAAAGCAGGTAGTGGCCGTTGGTTCCGCCGAAGATGCCGAATTCGTGCTGCACTACCACTACATCCACTCTGCTGCGGTTGAGGAAGTTGGCTGCTTGGACATACGAAGAACGCTCTTCCTGAACCAGAATCTGTTTCACCACCGGGGGATAGGTCAAGTCTTGCCCTCGGTGATTGACGGCCACTACCACCGAGGGCGCCAGTCGGCCCGAAGCGTCTATGGCCGTGGTCAGATCCCAGGTAAACGTAGCCAACCCGCACTGACGAGGAGGAAAGGTGCTGACGTAGGCAACTTCCAGTCTGGTTGTCAACCGGGCCACCTCCTTACTTATTATTCGCCGGAAGACGGTAAACTAGTCCCAACGCCAGGCTAACCGGCAAGAGCGAGAACGAAGATAGGTCGGATAGGCAAAACTGTACTAGGATATGCTGATGGCGGAGATATTATGACCTCGTTCCCGCCGGCCGGCCTTGCGCTACGTGAGCACCCTTTCAGGCTAACCGGTACGGGTTTGGTACCCTCGGCTGCTAGCTCTGGAAAGATTCTAGCATAGGGGAGCAAGGAAACCAACCAGCATTTACCGCCAGAGTTGACGATTTTACCTCGTTTTTCGGCTGTACGAAGCCGGTTGGGCGGCAAATGGCTTTTGAATTATGTTAACAGCTGCCCGATCTCGTGGCCGGTAAGGCACCGGTCTGCTATAATACTAGCAAAAACTCGGACAGGCGAGGGGGGCGGGTATGGAGGAGATCAGGTTCGGCACCGACGGCTGGCGGCACGTTATCAGCGACGGCTTCACCTTTGCCAACGTGCGGCGAGTGGCCCAGGCTATAGCCGAGGATCTTCTGGCCCGGGGCCATCAGGGCCGCAGGGTGGTAGTGGGCTACGACACCCGCTTCTTGTCGCCCCGCTACGCGCAGTTGGTGGCCGAGGTTTTGGCGGGCAACGGGCTAGAGGTGTTGCTCACCCGTGAGGCGGCCCCAACCCCTGCCGTCTCCTGGGCGGTTAGAGAGAAGGGGGCGGCGGGAGGGGTTATGGTCACCGCCAGCCACAACCCTCCGGAGTATAACGGTCTGAAGTTCAAGGGACCCTACGGCGGATCGGCGTTACCCGAGTTGACCTCTGCCGTAGAGCGCCACCTGGCCGAGGAGACGCCCATCCGCTTCCTCCCTCTGGAGCAGGCGTTAGCCCAGGGCAGGGTGCGGCTTTTTGATCCCAAGCCCGGTTACTTCGCCCAGTTGCGGCGGCTGGTCGACCTTTCGGTTTTCACCGGTCTGAACTTTACCGTGGTAGCGGACCCCATGCACGGTGCCGGGCGGGGATACCTGAAAGAACTGTTGGCCCCGACCGGGCTAAAGGTAGTGGAGATTCGCGGGGAGCACAATCCCGGCTTCGGGGGGGTAAACCCGGAGCCCATAGAGAGGAATCTCACCCCTCTGTTCGAAGCCGTGGGAGGTCTCGGGGCGGCACTGGGCCTGGCCACCGACGGGGATGCCGACCGGGTGGGGGCGGTGGACGAGCAGGGCCATTTCGTGGATTCCCACCGCATCTTCGCCCTGCTGTTTCGCCATCTGGTCAATACCCGCGGCTGGGACGGCGCGGTGGTAAAGACCTTTTCTACCACCCGGATGATCGACCTGTTGGCCCGGCGTTTGGGCAAGAAACTTCACGTAACCCCTATAGGGTTCAAGTACATCTGCCGGCTGATGCTGGAAGACGACGTGCTAATCGGCGGCGAGGAAAGCGGAGGAATCGGGATCAAGTATCACCTGCCCGAACGCGACGGCATCCTCTCCGGTCTCCTCCTGCTGGAAATAATGGCCCTGTCCGGCAGGAAGATGTCCGAACTGGTAGCCGACCTGCTGCAGGAGGTCGGTCCCCATTACTACCGGCGGGTGGATCTGGAGATCAGGGAGGCTCAAACCCTGATGCGGAGGCTGGCGGAGCGGCCGCCCAAGGAGATCGCCGGGCGCCGCGTCCGGGGTCAGGACGGACTGGACGGGCAGAAGTTCCTGCTGGAGGACGAATCCTGGATCCTCTTCCGGGCTTCGGGTACCGAACCGGTGGTGCGCATTTACGCCGAAGCCGCCTCACCCCAGGCGGCAGAACACCTGCTGGCAGCCGGCGCCCGCTACCTGGCCGAAGGGGAGGTAGGTAGAGTTGCGGGTGGTGGATAAGCCCTGGGGAAGGGAGATCTGGTGGGCCCATACCGATCGGTACGTGGGCAAGATACTGGAAGTTAAGGCCGGACAGGCCCTGAGCCTCCAGTATCACCGCGAGAAGCTGGAGTCCATGTACTTCTGGCAGGGTGAGGGGGAGCTTCGCCTGGGTGAAGAAACCCGGGCCATCCGCCCGGGTCTGGCGGTGACGGTGCTGCCGGGAACTCCCCACCGCATTACCGCCTTTACCGACCTGATAATCTTTGAGGTTTCTACCCCTCAGGTAGAAGACGTGGTAAGGCTGGAGGACCGGTACGGCCGGGCGGAGCCCACCCCGGCACCTCCGTCGGGAGGTGAGTGAAGGATCATGTCCGAAGTGGCGGTAGTAATGGCCGGAGGGCGGGGAGAGAGGTTCTGGCCCCTGAGCCGGGAGAGCCGGCCCAAGCAGTTCTTGAGGCTGGGCGGAGACCGGAGCCTGCTCCAGGCTACGGTAGGCCGGATTGCCTCCCTGGTGCGGCCCGAGGATACGTACGTGGTGACCGGCAGACGTTACGCCGACCTGGTAGCCCGGGAGTTGCCGCATATCCCTGCGGGCAACATCCTGGCGGAGCCTGAGGGCCGGGATACGGCTCCCTGCATAGGGTTGGCCACGGTCTTCATCCGGCGTTCCCTGCCGGAGGCCGATCCGGTGATGCTGGTGCTCCCCGCCGACCACCTTATCACCGACGTGGCGGCCTTCACCTCCACCCTGCGGGTGGCGGTGGAGGTGGCCCGCCGAGAGGAGGTATTGGTGTGCCTGGGCATTCCGCCCACCCGCCCGGAGACCGGTTACGGGTACATCGAATGCGGCGAACAGCTCCGGGCCGACGAGGCCGCACCGGTATTTCGGGTGAGGAAGTTCCGGGAGAAGCCGGATCGGGCCACGGCCGAGGCTTTTCTCCGCCGGGGAGGATTCTTGTGGAATAGCGGCATGTTCGTGTGGAGACTAACGGTGATCGAGCGGGCCATTGCCCGCTGCCTCCCTGAGCTGGCCTCGGGTCTGGTCGAGTTGGCCCGCCGGATAGAGAAGGGTCGTCCCTGGGAGGAGGTTTTCGGGCGCCTGCCCCGAATCTCCGTGGATTACGGGGTGATGGAAAAAGCCGATAACGTGGCGGTGGTCCAAGGCTCTTTCGGCTGGGACGACGTGGGAACCTGGTCGGCGCTAAGCCGCGTCTACCAACGGGACGCCTTTGGCAACGTGGTGGCTCCGGGTGGAGACGGCCGCGTGGAGGGAGGGGCCAGGCCCATCCTGTTGCATTCCCGGGATTGCGTAGTCTATAATGGGCAACGGCTGTTGGCTGCCGTGGGGGTGGAGGACCTGATCATTGTAGATACGGAGGACGCGCTTCTGATCTGCAAGAAGCAGGAGGAGCAGCGTCTGAAGGAGCTTCTGAACCGGCTGAGGCAGGATGGCCTGGAGGGTTATCTCTAACGCCATCCAAAGGCTGGAGTTGCTCGGAGAGGAAGGGCTCGAGGCCGAGAGGTCTGGGCCGGGGGGCGCAGATCTTGCCCGGACGGGTGGGGCTGCCGACCCCGGCTACCGTCCTTACTTCGCAGTATTGAGCGCCCCGGCATTCGGGCGCGGTACAATCGCACACCATCTCCGGCATGTTCCTTCGGCCTCCGGTAGACTTAACTCCATTATTTACCCGGGGCAACGGCAATATACGTACCGATCGGGGGAGGGCAAGTGGTAATGAGCACCAGGCGGTGGCTGGCGGTAGTCTTGTCGGCAGGGGTGGTCCTGGGCGGTTTTTGGTGCTACGGCCGAGGACTGGCCCAGACTCCGGCGCCGGGAAGCGAGTCCGATCCTCTGATTAGCCGGAGCTACCTTGAAACCTACGTGGCCGAACGTTGCGGGTCGCTGGAGGCCCAGATTGCCCAGTTGACCGCCCGGGTGAGCCTCCTGGAGCAGCAGGTAAAGGCGCTCCGGGAGGGCTCGGGAGGCGGCGCGGCTACGGGGCAGACCCTGATCCTGCGGGTCGGGAGCCGGACGGCCCAACTGGGCGGCGAGACCCGCACTCTGGAACAGGCTCCCTACCTGCAGGGCAATACGGTTATGGTGCCCTTCCGGTTTATCGGCGAGGCCCTGGGGGCCCGGGTCAGCTGGGAGGCGCAAAGCAAGAGAATCGTATATCAGTCGGGCGGCGTGAAGCTGGTGTTCCAGTTGGGGCAGCCCTGGGTGGAGGTTAACGGCCAGCGCCGGGAACTGGAGGTGGCGCCCCGCTTGGTAGGCACTACCACCATGGTTCCCCTGCGGGTAGTGGCGGAGTACCTGGGTGCCGAAGTGGTATGGAACCAGGAGCGCAAAGAAATAACCATTTCTTTATCTTAGGGCCGGCCGGTAACCGACCCGCGTGGAGGCTTGGTCGATGAGTACCGATACCGAACTGCTGACCCGCCCCGCCCCCAGGCGCCGGCGCCTGCGCATATGGCCCTTAATAGTGGTCATGGTACTGGTATTTCTGGTTTTTGGGGGGCTTGGGTACTATCTGGCCAGTCTGACCGTGGTTTCTCCTCTCGGTGTTCGTATTCCGGGAGTGGCAAGCCGGCCCCAGCCCATGAATCTTCTGGTGCTGGGCGTCGACCGGCGGGAGAACGAGCGCGGCCGGGCGGACACCTTGATGTTGGTGTTCCTCGATCCTGCGACCTCCCGGGTCGGGGTCCTTTCCTTACCTCGGGATACCTACGTGCAGGTGCCCGGCCGCGGTCGCACCAAGCTGGCTCACGCCCACGCCTACGGGGGGGCCGAGCTGGCGGCGGAAACGGTGGAAGGGCTTTTGGGCGTACCGGTAGATCACTATCTGGAAGTCGATTTTGCCGGGTTCGAGCGTCTGGTGGACCTGCTGGGAGGGGTGGAAATCGAAGTCCCCCAGCGCATGTATCGCCCCGAGGAGGGGATCGATCTAAGGCCGGGTAAGCAGCGCCTCGACGGTGAGGATGCCCTGGCCTTTGTGCGCTTCCGTGACTACCCGGAGGGGGACATCGAGCGCATCCGCATGCAGCAGCGCTTTCTGTTGGCCCTGGTGGACCAGGCGGTAAGTCTCAGGAATCTGCTGAGATCCCCGCAACTGCTGCAGCAGATTTACGCCCTGGTTGAGACCGATCTGCCCATGGGGGATCTGCTTTCCTTGGCCAAGATCTTCTCCAATCTCGAGAACTATGACCTATCCCTGGCCCTCCTGCCTGGCAAGCCGAGCTACATCAACGGGGTAAGCTACTTCCTGCCGGACACGGAGCAGATTGGGCCGACCCTGGCCGAGCTGCAGAGCCCGCCGTCCGGCAACCAGGCTCAGGCCAAAGAACAGCTGTAATCCCGCTCCGGTGCGGTGGCGGGGGCCTTCGGGAGGCCCGGGGCTACGGCGCCACCGGCGGGAAATCCTACCCGGCCCGGGAGGGTGCGACTTGCAGGCGGCAGACATTCTGGGGGTGCGGGTAGACGCCTGCACCCTGGAGGAAGCGGTGGAGCGCATCGCCTCCATGGTTTCTTCGCCCGGGTATCACCAGGTGGTTACCGCCAACGCGGAGATGCTCTGGCGGTCCTGGCACGAGCCGGAGTTTGCCCGTATACTGGCCGGGGCCGCCCTGGTAACCGCCGACGGCGTGGGGGTGCTATGGGCGGCAAGACGCCTGGGTCAGCCTCCACTTCACCAGGTAACGGGCATCGATTTGGTACCGGCGCTGGCCCGCCGCGGGGCGGAAGAGGGCTGGCGTTTCTTTCTTTACGGAGCCCAACCCGGCGTGGCCGAGGCGGCGGCCGAGCGGTTGGCCGGCGCCCATCCCGGACTGCAGGTGGTGGGGGTAGCTCACGGGTACCAGACGCCGGACGGAGAGGAAGGGGTAAGGCGGGCCATTCGGCTTGGCCGGCCTCACGTTCTCCTGGTGGCTCTGGGTTCACCCAGGCAGGAGTACTGGATTGCCCGTTACCTGGACCAACTGGGGGTTCCGGTGGCCGTGGGAGTGGGCGGTACCCTGGACGTGCTGGCCGGCAGGGCCCGGCGGGCGCCGCTGTGGGTGCGGCGCCGGGGGCTGGAATGGCTTTACCGTCTGCTGAGGGAGCCCGGACGCTGGCGTCGCCAGGCAGTGCTGCCGGCGTTCGCCTGGCGGGTTTTCTGGGCGGCCGCCCTGCAGGGCGGGAGGAGAACCACCGGTCGGAGGAGAACTCTATAACCGGGTTCGAGCCCCGGGTCCGGCGGTAAGGCGGCCTGCCGGAACTGCCCTCGGCGGCCAACCGGGGAGACCGGGCCACGACGGGAATCGGAAAGGGAGAGATAAGTGTACCGTCCGATTCTGGTAAGGGTTCGGGGGACGCAGGTGAAGGGGCCGGGAGAGGAGGACAACATCGAGCTGGTGACCGAAGGCCGGCTTTACCGGCGCGACTGCTCCTACTATATTCTTTACCAGGAAACCTGCCTGAGCGGTTTGGAAGGCACTCTTACTTCTCTAAAAATTGAACCTACACGCGTAGTATTGAACCGTATGGGTGGGACGGCCCAGCGTCAGAGTTTTGAAGAAGGGGTATGGCATCAGAGCTACTACGTGACTCCTTACGGCGCCATTCGGGTGGGCGTGATACCTTCCCGGGTGGACGTTGACTTGACAGAGAGGGGGGGAAGCATTAACCTAGAGTATGAATTGCAGATAGACCAAGAGAAGGTCAGCGATAATCGCCTGTCGATCACCGTCTGGGGCTTGGAGACCGGCACATGAACTTGCTGGGGCAAATCGCCGCAGGAATCAAGACCGCCCTGGAGACGGCAGCCTTGGAGGCACGCCGACGGGGTGAACTGTCCTTCGAAAGCTTCCCGGAGTTCACCGTAGAGGTGCCTCGGGAAAGAGGGCACGGGGATCTGGCTACCAACCTGGCCTTAGTCCTGGCGCGGGCAGCGGGTCGGCCGCCAAGGGAAATCGGCGAGACTATTCTACGCCATCTGCGGCCTGCCGGCACCTGGATCCAGGCGGCGGAAATCGCCGGGCCGGGTTTTATTAATTTTAGGCTGGATCCGGGCTGGGTGTACCGGGTACCGGCACTGGTGGAGGCGCAGCAGGACCGGTGGGGAGATTGCGATCTCGGGGCAGGAGTAAAGGTGCAGGTGGAATTCGTCAGTGCCAATCCTACCGGGCTTCTGCACATGGGTAACGCCCGGGGCGCGGCCCTGGGTGATACTCTGGCCAATGTCCTGGCCGCGGCGGGTTACCAGGTGACCCGGGAGTACTATATCAACGATGCCGGCCATCAAATCGAGAACTTTGCCCTGTCTCTGGAGGCCCGGTACCTAGAACTCTTCGGACGGGAGGCGGTATTTCCGGAAGAGGGTTACCACGGTGAGGATCTGGTGGATACGGTACGGGCATTTGCCGAGCGCTGCGGCGAACGCTACCTGGAGGTATCTCCGGAGGAACGGCGCCGGGCCCTGGTGGATTTTGCCCTGGAGGAGAAGCTGACCGGGATCCGGCGTTCGCTGGAGCGTTTTGGAGTGCACTATGACGTGTGGTTTTCCGAGCAGAGCCTGCATTCCCGGGGACAGGTAAGGGAAACCTTGAGAGAATTGGAGCGCCGGGGATTCCTTTACGAGCAGGAGGGAGCGGTCTGGTTTCGGGCTTCGTCCTTGGCTAACGCCAAGGACGAGGTGGTGGTGCGCTCCTCAGGAGTGCCGACTTATTTTGCCGCAGACATCGCCTACCACGTAAATAAGTTCGCCCGCGGCTTTGAACGGGTGATTAATATTTGGGGGGCCGATCACCACGGCCACGTTGCCCGGCTCAAGGCGGCCATGGCCGCCCTCGGCTACGATCCCGAGCGGGTGACGGTTATAATCATGCAACTGGTTCGCCTCTTTCAAGGCGGTGAGTTGCTGCGCATGTCCAAGCGCACCGGCCAGTACGTTACCCTGGATGAACTCCTGGACGAAGTGGGCAAGGATGCCGCGCGGTACTTCTTCCTCTTGCGCAGCGCGGACAGCCATCTCGACTTCGACCTGGATCTGGCCAAGAGCCAATCCGAGGAGAATCCCGTCTACTACGTGCAGTACGCACATGCCCGCATAGCCAGCATCCTGCGTCATGCCGAGGCCGAAGGTTACGAGGTTCCGGCTGCAGACGAAGTCGACGTCCGGCGGCTAACCCACCCGGCGGAGATCGAGCTTCTGCGCAAGATTGCCGACTGGCCCGGGGTGGTGGAGGCGGCGGCCCGGGCGCTGGAGCCGCACCGGCTGCCTTACTACGCCCACGAACTGGCCTCGACCTTCCATCGGTTTTATACTCAGTGCCGGGTATTGCATCCGGATCCCGGGCTGCGCGGCGCCCGGCTGCTGCTGGTCAAGATTACCCAGAGGACACTGGCCCGGGTTCTGAGTCTGATGGGAGTGAGCGCCCCGGAGAGCATGTGAGGAGGTGAAGAGCGGTGGAAATCCGCTGGCTGGGGCACGCCTGCTTCGAGATAAAGAGTGCCCGCGGGCTCACCATCCTTACCGACCCTTTCGCCCGGGAGGTGGGCTATCCTCGAATCGAGTCCCGGGCGGACGTGGTGACGGTGAGCCACCAGCACTTTGACCATAATGCCGTGGCCCTGGTACCGGGTAAGCCTAGGGTCGTGGAGGAGCCGGGGGTGCACCAGGTAGAAGGGGTAACCTTCAGGGGGATAAGCACCTTTCACGACTCTGCCGGTGGCAAGCAGAGGGGCAAGAACCTGGTATTCGTGTTCGCGGTAGACGGGGTCAATGTCTGTCACCTGGGTGATCTGGGACACGTGCTGGACGCCCGTCAGGTGGCGGAAATAGGACCGGTGGATGTCCTGATGGTACCGGTTGGCGGATACTATACCATCGATGCCGCCGCGGCCAAGGAAGTAGTAGAGGCGCTGGGCCCGCGTATCGTTCTGCCCATGCATTACAAGACGCCGGTAATGCCCGAGGCCAGCTTCCCCATTGCGCCGGTCGGCGACTTTACCCGCTTCTTCGAGCGGGTGGTCGAAAAAGAGGTTCTGGAGGTAGACCGAGAGCATCTCCCGCCGGGACCGGAGGTAGTGGTGTTGAGCTATCCGCAGAAGTAGGAAGGCGGAGAGAGTGCCAGGGCACTCTCTCCCCTTATTTTGGAGGAATCGAGGGTGAGCCAAACCAAATTCATCTTCATCACCGGGGGAGTGGTGTCTTCACTGGGCAAGGGCATAACCGCGGCCTCCATCGGCCGGCTTCTGAAGAGCCGCGGGCTAAGGGTGGCCATCCAGAAGTTCGACCCTTACATCAATGTAGATGCCGGCACCATGAACCCTTACCAGCACGGGGAGGTTTTCGTCACCGAAGACGGCGCCGAAACCGACCTGGATCTGGGGCATTACGAGCGCTTTGTGGACATCAACCTCACCCGGAACAGCAACGTCACCGCCGGCAAGATCTACTGGTCGGTCATAACCAAGGAGCGCCGGGGGGACTATCTCGGGGGTACGGTGCAGGTCATTCCCCACGTGACCAACGAGATCAAGCAGGCCCTTTTGCAGGTGGCCCAGGAAGAGGAGCCGGAGGTGTTGATCGCCGAAATCGGGGGCACGGTGGGAGACATCGAGTCCCTGCCCTTCCTGGAGGCCATCCGGCAGCTCAAGAGCGACGTGGGCCGTCAGAACGTCATGTACGTCCATGTGACCCTGGTCCCTTACCTGAGGGCGGCGGGAGAGGCCAAAACCAAGCCCACCCAGCACAGCGTCAAGGAACTACGGGGCATAGGTATTCAGCCCGACGTTATCGTCTGCCGTTCCGAGCGTCCTCTGTCTAAGGCGGTGGCCGAGAAAATCGCCCTTTTCTGCGATATTGCCGAAGAGGCGGTAATTCAGGCGGTGGATGCCGAGTGCATCTACGAAGTGCCGCTCATTTTCGAGGCCCAGGGCCTGGACAAGATCATCGTGGAGGATCTGGGCCTTCCTGACGCCGGCCCGGATTTGGAGGAATGGCGGGCCCTGGTGGAGAGGATAAAACGGCCGAAGCGGGAAGTAACCATCGCCTTGGTGGGCAAGTACGTGGAGCTTCCGGATGCCTACCTGAGCATAGCCGAGGCCCTGGGTCACGGGGGTATCGCCCACGAGGCCAGGGTAAACATCGTGCGGATCAACAGTTCCCTCCTGGAGAATGGTAATCCGGAGGAGTTGCTGCGGGGAGTACACGGGATCCTGGTGCCCGGCGGATTCGGCGACCGGGGCATAGAGGGCAAGATTACCGCCATCCGCTACGCCCGGGAGCACGGCCTGCCTTTTTTGGGTATCTGCCTGGGTATGCAGCTGGCGGTGGTAGAGTTCGCCCGGCACGTGTGCGGCCTGTCCGGCGCCCACAGCCAGGAATTCTTCCCCGATAGTCCGCACCCGGTAATCGCCCTGATGCCCGATCAGCGCGCGGTTCAGGCTAAAGGCGGCACCATGCGCCTGGGGGCCTATCCGTGTATCCTGGCCGGGTCCGGTATCGCGCGCCGGGCCTACGGCATCGACCGGGTCTACGAACGGCACCGCCACCGGTACGAGTTCAATAACGCCTACCTGGAGCGGCTGGCTCAGGCGGGATTGGTGGTAAGCGGGCTTTCTCCCGACGGCCGCCTGGTGGAGATGGTGGAGCTCAAAGAGCATCCCTGGTTCGTGGCCTCGCAGTTTCACCCGGAATTCAAATCCCGGCCGAATCGCCCGCATCCGCTTTTCCGCGACTTTGTCGGCGCCGCCCTGGCCTTCGCCCGGGATAACCGATCCGCCGGAGTGAGAAGCTAAGCCCGGAAAACGGGCAGCAAGGGAGGGGAGAATTTGGCCTGGGAGGCCCGAACCATCGGCTCCGAGGAAGCGTCCCGTTACGACGCCTTCCTGGCGGCCGCTCCCAAGGGGCACATCTTGCAGAGCTACGCCTGGGGCCAGGTTAAGGCCAGGACCGGGTGGCGGCCCATCTACCTGGTGGTGGAGGAAGAGGGCCGGATCCTGGCGGCGGCCCTCCTGTTGTTCCGGCCCCTGCCGGTTGGAGACCGCGGGATCCTCTATTCGCCCCGCGGCCCGGTCATGGACATGTCCGACCGCCGCCTTTTCGATTTCCTGCTGGAGCGGGTACGGGAACTGGGCCGTGCCCACGGGGCCATACTCTGGAAGATCGATCCCGACGTGCCCCTTCCGGCTCCGGAGCTGGTGGACTACCTGCGGAGTCGGGGCTTTGTGGCCGCGGCCGGTCGCTCGGGCTTTGAGGGAACCCAGCCGCGTTGCGTATTCCGCCTGGACCTCACTCCTTCGCTGGAGGAGTTGTTGGCTGCCTTTCACCCCAAGACCCGCTACAACCTTCGGCTCGCCCGGCGCCGGGGAGTGGTGGTAAAGTCGGACTGCCGGCGGGACGATCTGGCAGTATTCTACCGTTTGCTTACCGAGACCGCGCGCCGTGACGGCTTTCTGATCCGGGGTTTCTCTTACTTCGAGGCCCTCTGGGAGGAACTGGTGCTCCGGGATTACGCCCGTCTCTTCCTGGCTTACTATGAGGGCGAGCCCATTGCCGGGGCCCTGGCCTTTACCCTGGGAACCAAAGCCTGGTACATTTACGGCGCCTCGGCCAACCGGCACCGGGAGGTCATGCCCAACTACCTCCTGCAGTGGACCATGATTTGCTGGGCCAAGGAGCGCGGTTGCACCCTCTACGATTTTCGCGGCGTTCCCCCCACCTCCGACCCCTCCCATCCCCTGCACGGCCTTTATCGGTTTAAGAGGGGCTTCTCCGCCCAATTCACGGAGTTTATCGGTGAGTACGACTTGGTGCTGTCTCCGCTCTGGTATCGCCTCTGGCGCTGGGGAGAGCCCCGGTACCGCAGTCTGGTGCGGTATCTCGGCCGGCGCGGCGGCGGCGAAAACGAGGCCTCAGTCTAGGGGGAAGATGGGCTACGGAAGAGCTAAGAGAGCAACTGGGCCCGCGCTGGATTGAGATCGACAGCGATGCCCTGCGGCACAACATCCGCCAGGTGAAGGGCCTGCTGGATCCTTCCTGCCGTCTTCTGGCCGTGGTAAAAGCCGACGCCTACGGATTCGGGGCGGTGGAAGCGGCCCGGGTGGCGGTGGAAGCCGGGGCGGCCATGCTGGGAGTTACCCTGGTGGAGGAAGCCCTGGAGCTGAGGGCCCACGGTATTAGCACCCCGATCCTGGTATTTGCGCCGCCCCTTCCCCAGGAGGTGGGTGCGGTGGTGGCGGCAGAACTCACCCCTACGGTTACAGATCCGGCCACCGCTCGGGCCCTGGCCCGGGAGGTCCGGAACCTGGGGAAAAGGATTAGGGTGCACGTAAAAGTGGATTCCGGGCTGGGACGGCTGGGGGTACGACCGGAGAACCTGCGACCGCTTCTCCGGGAACTGGCCTTGCTGCCGGAACTGGAGGTGGAAGGGCTGTACTCGCACCTGGACCCCCATCCCCGCCGGGCTCGCGAACAGGTCCGGGCCTTTGTGCGGGCTCGGGAGGTGGCGGTTGAAGAGGGCTGGCAAATACCGCTTTACCACCTCTGTAGCAGTTCCGGCGTGCTGCGCTATCCCCACCTGCATCTGGATATGGTGCGGGTAGGCACCCTGCTGTACGGCCAGTGGCCGGCCGGCGTGCCGCGAAGACTCGACTTGCGTGACCCCTGGCAGTTGAGGGCTCGCCTGCTTCAGGTTAAGGAGGTTCCGCCGGGCAGTCGGGTGGGCTACGGTCGGGGAGGCGTGCTCAGGCGCCGGGCCCGCTTGGGGGTGGTGGCCCTGGGTTGGGCCGACGGGCTGGGAATGATGCCGGAGCGGGCTCCGGAAAACTGGTGGGAATTGGCGGTACAGGTCGGGCGCCTGCTGCTGGCCAGGGGCGGCGGCTACCGGGGCAACGTCGGGGCGGAGCTGGACGGTCGGCCTCTGCGCCTGGTGGGCAGGCCCAGCATGCAGCTGAGCGTCTTCGATCTCACAGCCGCCGAGGGCGCCCTTGCCGGGCAAGAGGTGAGGATCTCGGGTTTGCGGCGTACCGCCGCCGCATGGCGACTGCCCAGGCTCTATCTGTGCGGAGGCCGGGCCTACCGGCTTCGTACCGCTACGGGTTGGGTGGAAATCGGGGAGGAGGAAAGGTGAGGCGTATGCGTAAGGGCTGGTTGGGCGGCCTGATCATTGTGGTCGCGGTAGTGGTGGTATGGTTGGCAACCTTATGGCTCTCACCCCGGGGAGAAGGGAGGGCGACCGGGGGTGAGGTGGGTTTGGTGCGTATTGAGGGCACCATTGTCGACGGTAGGGAGACCGGCGGTATCTTTGGCGCGATGTCCGGCGCCGAGACTATCAGCGAGCAGCTTCATGAGGCCCGCCGGGATCCGCGGATCAGGGCGGTGGTGCTGCGGATCAACAGTCCCGGGGGAAGTGCGGCCGCCTGTCACGAAATCGCGGCCGCCCTGGGAGCCCTTCGCGGCGACGGCAAGCCGGTGGTGGCCTTCTTGGGGGAGACTGCCGCCTCCGGTGCCTACTGGCTGGCTTCTCAGGCCGACCGCATAGTGGCCACTCCGGCCACTCTGACCGGCAGTATCGGCGTGATAATGGAGCTGCAGAACCTCCGCGGCCTAATGGATAAGTTGGGTATACAGGTGGAGGTAATAAAGAGCGGGGCGCACAAGGACATGGGAGCCGGTTGGCGGGCGCTCACTTCTGAGGAGAGGCGGCTGTTGCAGGACATGGTAGACGATATTTACCGGCAGTTCGTTCAGGTGGTCAGCGAGGGTCGGGGTCTGCCTGAGGCCAAGGTATTGGAGCTGGCAGACGGTTCCTTGTTTACCGGCCGCCAGGCGCTGGAGAAAGGACTGGTGGATGAGCTGGGCGATTACGAACTCGCCTTGCGCCGGGCCCGGGAACTGGCTGGCCTTCCCGCCGGAGCGCCGGTGCGGGCTCTGGCCCGGCCGAGCCCTTGGGAGTGGCTGCGTTCGAGCCTGGATACCGCCTACTCTGACCGCTACCGCTTGTTTGCCCCCGGGCTGTGGCTAATAGCCCCGGCCCTGGTGCCCTGGGAGGGTGGTGGAGCGTGAAGGAGCTACTGGAACTCGTTTTTCTGATCTTTGCCCGGCCCAGAAGCGCCTTGCGGCGCATTAGGGAGGGCGTGCCCTGGTGGTGGCCGGTGGTGGTGTTTTGTCTGGTGCAGCTTTTTACCCAGAGCGTTGGCCTGGCGACCGGGATCGGGGACCTCTCGGGAGACCTGGGCGGGGCTTCTTCCCCGCTTGCCGAAACCGTGGCGCGGCAGGCGTGGGTGTTGGGCGTGCCTTTGGCCCTGACATACTGGTTTTCAAAGGCGGCGATATGGCATCTTCTGGCCGAGTTTCTGGGCGGAAGAGGAAGTGGGTCGGCACTTTTTTCCTGCTTAGGGTTTGCCAGCGTGCCGCTACTGGTCGGCTACGGGGTGGCGGGAGTGTTGGGAACGGCGGGAGCCGCGTTCGGAGCAGGGGCCTGGTTTTTCTGTTTGCTGGCCGGGATCTGGGTGCTCATACTGGAGGTCTTGGCCCTGCAAGAAGTGTACTCCCTGTCCGGGAGCCGGGCTTTGGCCGTGGTGGCCATACCTTTGGTCGTCCTGGTGGTGCTGGTACTCATCGGTGTGGCGCTGTTGGCGCCCGCCGTTCCGGAGCTGTTCGGCGAAATGCACTGAGAGACCGAGTAGCGGATCGGCAATTGAAACGTCTTCGGCGGCATTTAAGACCCCCTTCCCGACATGTTAGACTCGGGAAGCAGGAATTGCGCAGGACGTGCCGTATATAGAGGAGTGGGAATTGTTGGATCACATGCCCTTACCTGCGCTCTTTCTACAATCCATCCCCGAGGGCGTAGTATTGATCAGCCTCGGCCTGGTCCTGGTCGGCGTCCGGCCGCGGCCGGTGCCGGTAGCGGTGGTGGCCGCGGCCGAAAGCGTTGCTCTATATTTCATCCGAATCCTTCCCCTTCCCTTCGGGGTGCATACGGTTGTGGCCGTAGCCTTGATTGCGGTCGGCCTGAGGGCGGTGGCAGGGCTGGCATGGTGGCGGGCGCTGGCGGCGTCGGTGGCGGGCACCAGTCTTCTGGTGGTCACGGAAGGGCTGTGCCTGCCGGTAGTGACGCAGCTTTTCGGTGTGCGCGCGGAGACGGTCCTGGCTACACTCTGGCTACGGGTGGTCTTTCCCCTCCCCTACGAGGCGGTCCTGGCGCTGGTGGGGTGGTGGTGTTGGCGCCGCAGGTGGTCGCTGTTTCCCCGGGAGGAGGGCGGCAGCGGGGATCTAGTCTAGGGGGAGGGACGAGTGGCAGGTCAGAAAGGGATTCCGACCGGACAGAAGACCGCGTTTTGGCTGGTAGGTTTGATCCTTTTGCAGGGCTTGTTCGTGGGGCTCAGCAATCTGGCGCAATACCTCAGGCCTCTGTTTCCAACCTTCGGCGGCGGTTGTTGGCAGATCATCCAGGCAGCCCTGGCGGCGGCGACGGTGGTATCGGCCCTGGTTGTAGCCCGGCGGCTGGCACAGGCCGCCTACCGGGAAGGAGAGGCGCAAACCCAGGCCGCGCAGATTGCCAGTCTTAGCGAACTGCTTCGGGCCCTGCGGGCACAGCGCCACGACTTTGTGAATCACGTGCAGGCACTTTACGGGTTGCTGGAGGAAGGGGAAGTAGAAGAAGCCCGCCGTTACCTGCATTCCGTTTACGGTGAGGTGCGGCAGGCCAGCCAGATCCTGGCCCTGGGTGAGCCCGCGGTTATCGCCCTGGTACAGGCCAAAATCGGCCAAGCCGAGGCCAAAGGTATCCGGCTCACGGTACGGGCAGACCCGGAGTTCCGCTACCTGCCGGTGCCTACCAATGATCTGAACCGCATAATAGGCAATCTTCTAGATAATGCCCTTGAGGCTGTAGAGGGTGAGGAGGAGCCCCGCCGGCGGTGGGCGGAGCTGGAGTTATCGGTAGAAACGACCGGCTTCTGTATATCCGTAACCAACGCCGGAGAGATTTCGGCCGAAGTGCTTCCCCACCTCTTTCGGCCGGGTTTCACCACCAAGGCCGGGGACCATCAGGGTCTGGGTCTGTTCACCGTGAAGAATCTGGCCGCCCGCTATGGGGGCGACCTGGAGATGGAGAGCGGCCGGGGCAAAACGGTTTTCAGAGTAACCTTCTCCACTGCATTGGTGCGAGGCCGGGCCGGGCGAGTTCCCCCGGCGGGAGGTGCGCCTTCGGCACCGGCGGGGAACGAGAGACGGCGAAAGTTCCTGATTTAACCTAGGTGGTCTTCCTCTCCCTGGGTGGGGCGGCGGGACGCAGCGGGCGGCCTGCCGCCCGTTTTCCTCGAGAGCGGCCGGTTTTCGAGGCGGGCTCCAAAGCGAGACCCGGGCCGGTACCGGAAGGAGGCCGGGGTGGGGGAACGGGAGGGAAGGCGGTTGCCCCTACGCATCCTGATCGTGGACGACAATCCTGGGGCGAGGGCCCTTTTGCGCCGCTGTGCCCGCGAGGTGGAGGGTGTGGAGGTGGTAGGCGAGGCCGCCACCGGCGAAGAGGCCCTGCTCAGGGTCCGGGAGACCCGTCCGGATGTGCTTTTCCTGGATGTCGATATGCCGGATGTGGACGGTCTGGCCGTAGCCCGGCGGTTGGTGGAAGAATACAACGATCTCTATCTGGTATTTGTTACCGCTTACCCCGAACACGCTCTGGAAGCCTTCGAGGTGTACGCCTACGACTACATAGTAAAACCGATAGACGAGAGTCGGGTAAAAAGGACGCTCGGTCGCCTTCGGGAACACCTGCAACCTGCCAACGCCGAATTTGCCCTTGGTGAGTTGGTGGCCGCCTTCCGTCGCTCTAATCAATTGCTGGTAAGAAACGGCCGGGAGTTGGTGTTTATCGATCTGGATAGCATAATCTTTCTGGCGCGAGAGGGGCGCAAGACCGTAATCTATACTAAAGACGGTCGGTACGAGACCGGCGAATCCTTGAGCGAGATCGAGCAGAGATTGAACCCGCATATTTTCTTCCGGTCGCACAAGTCTTTCATAGTGAACCTTAACCTGATCGAAAGGCTGGTACCCTGGGCCAACGGATCTTACCTGATTAAGTTTCGTTATACCAGCTACGACGCGGTGCTGTCCCGGCACCAGGCCCGGGCTCTCATCGAGCGGAGCCGGAGCTGAAGACCGTATGCCGGGACGGGGGTATCGGCGCTTTCCCCGGTGGCCCGGTACTGCCGAGTACCAAGGCTTCGCGCAACAAAGCCTTGGGTTGTTTGCCTGGGGGAGCGAACGGACGGTAGGAGGGGGGAGCAGACCGGACGCAAGGTAAACCGGAGGGCCTTTGGTGTCGGGCCTTTTGCGCCTGCCTTCACCAGCGGAGCGGAGCGGAGGGTCAGGAGACTCCAAGCGCACGGGTCGGGCATGACCCGCGCCGCCGAGGTGAGGGTTTGGTGATAGGGATACAGGTCAAGGCGGGGGCCGCCAAACCCGCCATTCTGGTAGTTGACGACCAGCCGGCAATTCGGCAACTGCTCTTTGAAGCCCTGCAGGATGACCGGTGGGAGGTGAGATTGGCCTCGGGCGCCTTCGAGGCGCTTCAGCAAGTGGCCTGCGACCCACCGACCCTGGCGATTATCGATTTGCGCCTGCCGGGTATGAGCGGCCTGGAACT
The DNA here is from genome assembly GCA_024653205.1 of Clostridia bacterium. Taxonomy (NCBI): domain Bacteria; kingdom Bacillati; phylum Bacillota; class Clostridia; species Clostridia bacterium. The sequence continues at coordinate 41,576 of JANLFO010000007.1, forward strand.
CCTGCGAGAGATGAGGAAGCTGGAGTACCGGGGAGAGGTTCTAGTACTTTCGGCCTACAGCGATACCGACCTCCTGGCCGAAGCCAGAGCCCTGGGCGCAAGTTACTGGCTGACCAAGCCCTTTGATCTGGACGATCTGCAGAGCCTGGTCGAAGAAGTAATGTTCGGCCGGCAAGAGAGGAGCGAACTTCTGTCCTAGGTTCCACCGACGGTGGAACTTTTTTTCCCACGGCAGGAATAGAGCCTGGGGCCAGCGAAAACATAGGTTCTTGGAGGGGGCTCCCGGGCGATGATCATTCCTGTCGTTAGTTTTATGGCCATCAGGTGTCCTTCCTGCGGGCGTTTGCAGATAAGGCCGCTTTCCCTTCCGGCCTGCCGCCACGGCCAGGAGGTAACAATAGACTGTTGTTGCCAGGCACCTCTTTTTTCTTATGCTCTGGGCGAGGAACGCAGTTTTCGCATCCTGCTTCACTGCCTGCTTTGCGAGGGTATCCACTCGGTTTCCGTTTCTCTCAAGCAACTGGCCGATCACGCGGTGGTACCCATAACCTGTGAGGTCGCCGCCAGCGAGGTGGCGTATATAGGGCCCAAGGACCGGCTACGGAGCACAACCCGGGTACAGGAGCGGCGGCTGCGGGAGTTGATCCGCGACCTGGGTAAAGGTAATTACTTTAGTAATCCCGAAGTAATGTACCGGGTGTTACAGCATCTTCACCAGCTGGCCCTTTCCGGAAGACTTTACTGCCATTGCGGTAATAATGATATTGAGGTGGAGATTTTCCCGGACCATCTGGAGCTGCACTGTCCGGAATGCGAGGCCACCGGTTCGGTAATGGCGGAAAGCCGGGAAGACTTGACGGCGCTAAAGAAGATTCGGGAGATCGAGCTGGTGGGTCATGGCTTTCGTTGTCGCCGCGCCTCCAGAAACCCCGGCTCCCCGGGTCATTCCAGCAAGAAATAGGGGTAGGTGGACGGGTTGGCGCTGGCAGCCGCTGCCCCGCTTCTGATCGAGGCGCGGGAGCAAGGTTACGCGCTGGGAGCGTTCAACGCCTATAATCTGGAGACCGTTCAGGCCATTGTGTCCGCGGCCGAGGAAGAACGGGCCCCCGTGATCCTGCAGACCAGCCAGGGAGCGCTCAAGTACGCCGGCCTGTCTCAGCTGTGGTCTCTGGCCAATACGGCGGCGAAAGCCGCGCGCGTACCGGTAGCCGTGCACCTGGATCACGGAACCGATCTCTCCGTGGTATGGCGCTGCCTGCGAGCCGGTTTCACCTCGGTGATGTTCGACGGCTCCCACCTCCCCATGCCGGAGAACGCCGCCCTCACCCGGCGGGTGGTCGAGGTGGCCCGCGAGCTGCAGGTTTCGGTGGAAGCAGAACTGGGTCGCATTTCCGGTACCGAAGAAGAAATAAGCGTGGAAGATCGGGAGGCCTACTTTACCGATCCGGAAGAGGCCGCCTGGTTCGTCCGGGAGACCGCAGTAGACGCTCTGGCCGTAGCCGTGGGTACCGCCCACGGCCGTTACCGTGGTGAGCCCCGGCTGGATTTTGCCCGCCTGGAGGAGATTGCCCGCAAGGTGAAGGTGCCTCTGGTGCTGCACGGTTCCTCCGGGCTCCCGGACGAGGCCGTGCGCCGGGCCATCGGCCTCGGCGTAGCCAAATTCAACATCGACACCGAACTCCGTGAGGCCTTCGTCGGGGCCCTGAGTGGCGCCCTGGCCGCTCATCCTGGTGAGATAGACCCGCGCCGCCTTCTGGCTCCGGCGCGCGAAGCGGTAAAGGCCAAGGTACGGGAAAAGCTGCGGCTTTTCGGTTCCTCGGGAAAGGCTTGAGGCCAAGGAGGGATGTCAGTGCGTTTGTTCCTGGATACGGCCAACGTGGAAGAAATCCGGGCCGCGGTCGAGCTGGGTGTGATCTCCGGGGTGACGACCAACCCTACGCTGGTGGCGCGGGAAGGGCGGGACTTTCGCCGGGTACTGGTGGAAATATGCCAGCTCGTGGACGGCCCGGTGAGCGCCGAGGTGGTGAGTACCGAGGCCTCGCAAATGGTGCCCGAGGCCCGAGAGTTGGCCTCGGTTCACCCCAACGTGGTCATCAAGGTGCCCATGGGTGCGGAGGGCCTGAAGGCGGTTAAGGCCTTGAGCCGCGAAGGCATACGCACCAACATGACCCTGATTTTCTCCGCCAACCAGGCCCTTTTGGCCGCTCTGGCCGGAGCCACCTACGTGAGCCCTTTTGTAGGGCGGCTGGATGACGTGGGCCAGGAAGGTATGGAAGTAGTGCGCGATGTCGTAACCATCTTTGCGCAGTACGGTTTGGAAACGGAGGTGATAGCGGCCAGTATCCGTCACCCGCAGCACGTGCTGGCGGCGGCCCGCCTGGGTGCGGACATTGCCACCGTTCCCTACTCCGTGCTCCGGCAGATGCTCCAGCATCCCCTCACCGATTTGGGCATCCAGCGGTTCTTGCGCGACTGGGAGCAGCTTAAGACCCGAGCGTAGGTTTATTTTTCCCTTCCCCAGGGATAAACTAGATTAGGCAAAGCCTCTGCACTTACCCGAGTCGAGTTCTTGCTTCCCCGTTATCCCGATTAGTCTTTTCCGGAAAGGAGGCTTACGCTTTCCTTGCAGGCCAGCGAGCTGGAAGGCAAGACGGTGGCGGAGTTGTACCGCCTGGCCCGGGAGCTGAACATCCCGGGATACTATCGCCTGCGAAAAAAGGAGTTGATCCAGGAGATTCTCAAACTTAACGCCGATAAGGCCGATAAGAACGGCGCGGGAAAAATACCCGCCGCGGAAAAGAACGGAGGCAACCTTTACGCCCAGGGGGTCTTGGAGATTCTCCCCGAAGGGTACGGGTTCTTGCGGCCGGTCAATTACCTTCCCAGCGAAGGAGACATCTACGTTTCGCCTTCCCAGATCCGGCGCCTGGACCTGCGCACCGGTGACATGGTAGGGGGGCAGATCCGTCCTCCCAAGGAAGGCGAGCGCTTCAGCGCCCTGCTGCGGGTGGAGAGAATCAACGGCCTGGCGCCAGAGCAGGTAATCCGCCGGCTTTCCTTTGACGCCCTGACTCCGATCTTCCCTACCGAGCGCCTCACCCTGGAAACGCCGGAGGCGGACGTCTCGTGCCGCATGATCGATCTCATCGCTCCCCTGGGCAAGGGACAGAGAGGCCTGATCGTGGCCCCTCCTAAGGCAGGCAAGACCATACTGCTGAAGAAGATCGCCAACGCCGTCGCCCACAACTACCCCGAGGTCACCCTGATGATCCTGCTCATCGACGAGCGCCCGGAAGAGGTTACGGACATGGAGCGCTCGGTGCGGGCGGAGGTAATCAGCTCCACCTTCGACCAGCCGCCCGAGAATCACGTGCGGGTGGCGGACATGGTGCTGGAGCGGGCCAAGCGCCTGGTGGAGCAGAAGAAGGACGTGGTCATCCTCCTGGATAGCATCACCCGTCTGGCCCGGGCCCACAACCTGGTGGTGCCGCCCAGCGGCCGAACCCTCTCCGGCGGGGTGGATCCGGCCGCCCTGCACAAGCCCAAGAGGTTTTTCGGTGCCGCCCGGAACGTGGAAGAAGGCGGGAGCCTCACCATCGTGGCTACGGCACTGGTGGAAACGGGCAGCCGGATGGATGACGTAATCTTTGAAGAGTTTAAGGGCACGGGCAACATGGAGCTCATCCTGGACCGTCGCCTGGCCGAGCGCCGGATCTTTCCGGCCATTGACGTGAAACGTTCCGGTACCAGACGGGAAGAAGCGCTTCTGAGCCCGGAGGAGCTGGAGCTGATGTGGCACTTCCGTCGGGAGACCAATGCCATGAGCACGGTGGAAGTCACCGAAATGCTCATCGATGCCCTGCGCAAGACCAGATCCAACCGGGACCTGTTGCGGGCGCTGCCGCATTTCTTCCCGGAGACCGCCCGTCTTTAGTCCGATCCGCAGCTCGCTCAGGGCAAAGCGGTTCGGCCCACTTGCCGACCGGTACGAGGGGCAACCGGGGCTGCCGGACCGGAAAGCGGGGGGTGATCGGCAGGGCCCCTCTGGTTTGCGTTCCGGCCGGGCCTGTGCTATAATAGCTCGGCGGTAACAGAGTCGCGGCAAGACCGAACTGAGGTGAAGAGCATGAAGAAGGACATTCATCCGCCTTATCAAAAGGCGCGCATAATCTGTGCCTGCGGCAACGTCCTCGAAACCCGGTCCACCAAGAAGGAAATGCGCGTAGAAGTGTGCTCGCGCTGTCATCCCTTTTACACCGGCTCCCGGCAGCACATTATAGTAGAACGGGGCGGTCAGGTGGAGAAGTTCCGCAAGAAGTATGGTGTGTAGAAGCACCGGACGGCGGACCTGGCGGAGCGCGAGCTCTGCTTTTTTCTTTTGCCGGCCGCCTTCGGACACGTTCGCCTACGGCGGTCAGGCGGTAATCGAGGGGGTAATGATGCGGGGCCCCGATGCCTTCGCCGTAGCCGTGCGCCGGGCGGACGGGAGCATCGCGGTTAACCGGCAGCCCCTGCCTTCCTGGGCCGTGCGCCGGGGTCCGGCGGGATGGCCCCTGGTCCGGGGAGTACTGGCCCTGCTGGAATCGCTGGTTCTGGGAGTGCAGGTGCTGACCTACTCCGCGGAAGTGGCGGCCGATGAAGAGGGCGAAACGCTGGGGCGAGAAGAGATAGCCCTGGCCCTGCTGCTGGCCGTCGGGCTGGCCGTGGGCTTGTTCGTGGTAATACCCGCCTTCCTGGGTCACTGGAGCGCGACCCGTATGGGCCCCTGGGGACAAAACCTGCTGGAGGGCGTTTTAAGGCTGGTAATATTCCTGGGCTATTTGGGCGGGATTTCCCGCCTGGCCGAGGTGCGCACTCTATTTGCCTACCACGGGGCCGAGCACAAGGTCATCCATGCCTGGGAGTCGGGAGCGGGACTTGATCCGGCGGCGGCGGGCAGTTTCCCCCGTCTTCACCCGCGCTGCGGCACGAGTTTCGTCCTCCTGGTAATGCTCCTGGCGGTTCTGCTCTACTCCGTAGTGCCCGTTTCCGGCCTGGGCTCCAGAATAGCGGTACGGGTGGGGCTGATGCCGGCCCTGGCCGGCATCAGCTACGAGGTGCTCAGGTGGTCGGCGCGGGCCAAGAACCGGTGGCCGGTGAGGCTGTTGATCGCCCCGGGCTTGGGACTGCAGAAGATGACCACCCGGGAACCCGACCGCGACCAGTTGCAGGTGGCGGCGGTTGCCCTGGAGGCGGTGCTGGCAAAGCAAGGGGAGAGTGCCGGTGAGGAGGTGAGCAGGAGTGTGGGCTAAACTCGAGGAGCTGGAAAGCCGCTACGAAGCGTTGAGCCGGGAACTGGCCGATCCGAAAATAATCGCCGATCCCCAGGCCTACCAGAAGCGGGCTCGGGCTCATGCCGAGCTGGAGGAAGTGGTGGGCACCTTTCGGCGCTACCGGCGGGTTCGGCAAGAGCTGGCCGAGGCGCGGCAGATCCTCGAGGAGGACGGCGATCGCGAGCTTCGGGAACTGGCGGCCACCGAGCTGGTACGGCTGGAAGTCGAGGAACAGGAGCTGGAGCGCCGCCTGCGGCTCCTGCTCCTGCCCAGAGATCCGAACGACGAGAAAAACGTAATCGTGGAGATCAGGGCGGGTACCGGGGGAGAGGAGGCGGCGCTTTTCGCCGCCGACCTTTATCGCATGTACAGCCGCTACGCCGAGGAAAAGGGGTGGCGGGTAGACTTGATAGACGTGCACCCCACGGAGCTGGGCGGGTTTAAGGAAATCGTCTTTTCCGTAGACGGCCGGGGCGCCTACAGCCGGCTGAAGTACGAGAGCGGCGTACACCGCGTGCAGCGCATCCCGGTCACGGAGTCCGGAGGCCGCATCCACACCTCGACCGCCACCGTGGCCGTACTTCCCGAGGCCGAAGAGGTGGAAGTACAGATCGATCCGGATGACCTGCGCATCGACACCTTCTGCTCCAGCGGACCGGGCGGTCAGTCGGTGAACACCACCAAGTCGGCGGTGCGTATCACCCACCTGCCCACGGGCCTGATCGTGACCTGCCAGGACGAGAAATCCCAGCACAAGAACAAGGAGAAGGCCCTGCGGGTGCTGCGGGCCCGGCTGCTGGCCCTGGAGCAGGAGAAGCAGCAGCACGAACTGGCCAGTGCCCGTCGCTCCCAGGTGGGTACCGGGGACCGCAGTGAGCGCATCCGCACCTACAACTTTCCGCAGGGACGGGTGACCGATCACCGCATCGGTCTTACCCTGCACAAACTGGATCAGGTATTGGACGGCGAACTGGACGAAATAATCGAGGTCCTCATCACTACGGACCAGGCCGAGCGGCTTAAAGAGAGCGTGCGGTGAGGGTAGCTGACGTACTGCGTGAGGCAAGCCGGCGCCTGGTTCCGGTAGCCGGCGAGGCGGCTCGTTTGGAGGCCGAACTGCTCCTGGCGGAAATCCGCCGCCAGAACCGGGCCGGGTTGCTTTCCGAGCCGGGTCTTCCCGTTGAACCGGAGGAACTCTCCGCCCTGGAAGACCTGGTGGCCAGAAGGCTTTCCGGGGAGCCGGTAGCCTACCTGCTCGGTCGCAGGGAGTTCATGTCGCTGGAGTTCGCCGTAGGACCGGGGGTACTGGTGCCGCGGCCGGAAACGGAGCTTCTGGTAGAGCGGGCCCTGGAACTGCTGCGGCAGCGCTGGCAGGGCCGGCGGCGCCGGCCGGTAGTGGTGGACGTGGGTACGGGCTGCGGCAACATCGCCTTGAGCCTGGCCCATTACTTTCCTCGCGCCCGGGTCGCGGGCACGGACATTTCGCCGGCCGCCCTGCGCCTGGCGGGGCTTAACGCCCGGCGCCTCGGTCTTCTCGGGCGGGTGCGCTTCTGCCGGGGCGACCTCCTGCGGCCGCTTCGGCGGCGCCGGTTTTGCGGATGGGGGCGGGTAGTCCCTTCCCGTCTTGCGGCTCCCGGTTCGGTGCCGAACGCGCGTGCCGCCATTCGCCCAAAGGGAGGTGAAGCGTTGGGGAAGAGGAGCCGGGCCGGAAGTACTTGGGGGGGGAACCGGCCGACACCTTTGCGGGCCGATCTGGTAGTGGCCAACCTGCCCTACATTCCCACCGCCCTTCTTGAGCAACTCTCTCCGGAGGTCCAACACGAGCCCCGCCTGGCCTTGGACGGGGGACCGGACGGTCTCTTCGTCTACCGCCGGCTCTTCAGGCAGGTGGGCGGGTTCCTGCGTCCCGGAGGCTATCTGATCCTGGAGATGAGCCCCGAGCAGGAAAGCCCTCTGCGCACGCTGATGCTGGGCACCGGTTTTCGAGGGGTGGCGGGGCTGGCAGACGGGACGGGCCGGCTCCGCGTCCTGATCGGGAGGTTTTTCCCCGGGCAAAGGAGGGAACGCGGCCGGGTTTGTAGTAATAGCAGGTAATAACCGATCGGCAGCGCCAGGACCGGAAGCAATTCCGGGTCGTCCCCGGCTTTCCTCGAGCGGGCTCGGTCTTAGCGAGGGAATCTGCGGGTAGTGCAGGGGCAAACCCGGTTGGGTGGCCGGAACGATCGGTCTTGGCAGCGGACGCTACAGCGGCGAGAGGAGGCTCTCGGCAACGGTGGAGGCAAGACGCGTGGGATCCTTGGGTCTGGCGGCTGCCCTGGTTTCCTTATTTCCGGCCGGTACATGCGCCTGGGCGAGTACGGGGACGGATCTGGGGCACCAGCTTCCCATCTGGAGCATCCTTCCTTTCGTAGGCATGTTGCTCTCCATTGCCATTTGTCCTCTGGTAAACCCGCACTGGTGGGAGAAGAATATGGGCAAGGTAAGCGCCTTTTGGGCGCTGGTTTTTTTCTTGCCCTTTTTGGTGGCCTACGGCTCCGGGACCGCCATTACCCATGGGGTTGAGGTCATCCTGTTGGACTACGTGCCTTTTATTCTTTTGCTCTTTGGTCTGTTCGTGGTGTCCGGCGGCCTGATACTCCGGGGCACCCTGCGGGGAACACCGGTGGTAAACACGGTTCTCCTGCTCATCGGGACCCTTTTGGCCAGTTGGATAGGCACTACCGGCGCCAGCATGCTGCTTATCCGGCCGGTCATCCGGGCCAACGAATGGCGCCGTTATAAGGTTCACACGATAATCTTCTTCATCTTCCTCATTGCCAATATCGGAGGTGCCCTTACCCCGGTAGGCGATCCTCCACTTTTTCTGGGCTTCCTGCGTGGAGTGCCGTTCTTCTGGACCATGAAGTTGATCCTGCCAATGGGCCTGAATGTGGTCATATTACTGTCCCTGTACTACCTGCTGGACAGTCACTTTTACCGTAAGGAGGCACCTGCGCCTGCCGACGGGGTCAAGGAGAAACTGCGGGTAGAAGGTCTCCACAATTTGGTCTATCTGGCCATGGTAGTGGGCTCGGTGATCTTAAGCGGAATGCTGGCCAAAACCCCGGCTTTTGCCGACCTGAGTACCGGTGAACTGCGCGGTATTACCGTGCTGGGGCACGGCGAAGAGTCTGTGGTTCTGCCCTACGTTGACCTGATCCGGGAGCCCATTATGCTGTTGGCCGCTTTCCTTTCCTGGCGAACCACCCGGCCGGAGGTCCGGCGCGATAACCGCTTCACCTGGGCCCCCATTAAGGAAGTGGCCACCCTTTTTGCCGGCATCTTCGTAACCATGATTCCCGCCCTCGCCATCCTGCACGCCCGGGGACCGGAGCTGGGCCTAACCCACCCCGCCCAGTTTTTCTGGTGCACCGGGGCGCTTTCCAGTTTTCTCGATAACGCCCCCACCTACCTGGTCTTCATGACCACCGCCGCCAGCCTGGGGGCCGCCCAGGGTGTGCCCACCACGGTGGGGATAATAGATCCGAGGATGCTCTTGGCGGTTTCCTGCGGCGCGGTTTTCATGGGCGCCAATACTTACATAGGCAATGCGCCCAACTTCATGGTGCGGTCGATCGCCGAGGAAAACCAAATCCGCATGCCCAGCTTCTTCGGCTATATGGCGTGGTCGGGAGGTATCTTGCTGCCGCTTTTCTTACTGGATACCTTGATTTTCTTCTTATGATCGCCTTTCCGGAGGCTATCCGGGAAGGCGGGGAAGGAGGCCGTCTATGCGTCGGCCCACGCGTTACTGGCGGGTTAACCCGCGCCGGCCGGCGCCGGAAGCCATATCCCGGGCGGCCCGGATCCTGCGCCGGGGAGGCCTGGTGGCCTTCCCTACCGAAACGGTCTACGGCCTGGGGGCCAATGCCCTGTCGGAGCGGGCGGTACGCGCGGTTTTCGCCGCCAAGGGGCGGCCGGCGGATAATCCCTTGATAGTGCATCTGGGGTACGCCGGACAGGTGGCCGAGCTGGCGGCCTCGGTTCCGCCGGAGGCGGAAATGCTGACCCGGCGGTTCTGGCCCGGCCCTCTCACCCTGATCCTGCCCAGCAACGGCCGCGTGGCCCCGGCGGTTACCGCCGGTCTGGATACCGTGGCGCTGCGCATGCCCCGCCACCCCGTGACTCTGGCCCTGTTGCGCCGGGCCCGGGTGCCGGTGGCGGCTCCCAGTGCCAACCTCTCCGGCCGTCCCAGCCCCACCCTGGGCCGGCACGTGCTCCAGGACTTGCGGGGCCGTATCGACCTGATCCTGGAGGCGGGCCCTGCGGAGGTGGGAGTGGAATCCACGGTGCTGGACCTTACTGTGCGGCCTCCGGCGGTACTGCGCCCCGGCGGGGTAACGCTAGAGGAACTGGAGGCGGTGCTGGGCGAGGTCCGGGTGGATCCCGCGGCTGGCACCGCCGATAGGACGGAGGCCCCGCCGCGTTCCCCGGGAATGAAGTATCGGCATTATGCTCCCCGGGCTCCCATGTGTTTGGTGAGCGGCGAGCCGCAGGCGGTAGGCCAACGGATTGCGGAGTTGGTGGAAAGGGCGAGGTTGGAGGGAAAACGGGTGGCAGTCCTGGTGAGCGAGGAGACGGCGGCGGTGTGCCGGCAGGGAGTCTCGCCGGATGTTCTTGTCTGCCTCGGCCCTCGCGGTAATCCGGCCCTGGCGGCCGCGCGCCTCTATGCCGGCCTCAAAGCATGCGACCGGTACGCAGTAGACCATATCCTGGCCGAAGCCTGGCCGGAGGAAGGTTTGGGATTGGCCCTCACCAACCGCCTGCGCAAGGCGGCCGGGCACCAGGTGATCGAAGTATAGGTTAGAACCCAAGGTTGAGGTGAAGACCGGGGGTGAGTGCGGGCCTCCTCAGTATTCTTGCCGGGCTGGCCACCTGGGCCGGCGGTGCCCTGGTGGCGGGCCTGGGACGGCCTAATCGGTGGTTCTTGGGCTGGCTCCTGGGAGTGGCGGCCGGCGTCATGCTGGGGGTCAGTGCCGTGGACCTGCTGCCTGCCGCCCTCAGGCTCGGCGGGGTAAGGGCGCTGGGCTGGGGCGCGGGTCTGGTACTGGTGTTCCTGGCCCTGGTGTGTAGATGGTTGGTCCCCGCCTACGGCCGGGAGTTTGACTACCGGCGCCTGGGCTACTTCGTGGGTACCGCCGTGGCCCTGCACGATCTCCCGGAAGGTATGGCCATTGCCGTAGGGTATGCTGCCGGGCCGGCCCTGGGGCTAGGCCTGGCGGTGGCCATTGCCCTCCACAACCTGCCCGAGGGCATGGTGATGGCCGGGCCGCTCTTGGCCGGAGGCTTGAGCCGGAGGCGGGTGCTGGGGCTGATTGCGCTGGTAGCCGCGGTTACCCCCCTGGGAACTGGCGTCGGAGAGTTGGTGCTGATGGTGGTTCCGGGGGCCCTGGCCCCGCTCCTGGCGGCCGCCGCCGCGGTCATGCTCTTCGTGGTCCTGAAGGAGCTCCTTCCCGCGGCCAGACATCACCCGCTTTGGGCCGGAAGCACGGGCCTGGTCTTAGGTCTGGCCCTGAGCCTGGTAGTATAAACGGGGGAATAGACGCATGGGCTGGGCTGCGGTGCTGGGCGTGGCAGTGGCTCTGGGAACGGACGCCTTCTCTCTGGCGGTAGGCATGGGCCTGGCGGGAGTCCGGCAGCGGCAGGCCCGGGTCTTTGCCCTGACGGTGGCCGTCTTGCACGTGCTGCTGCCTTTGGCCGGCCTGCTTGCGGGCCAGCTCCTGGGCCGCCTTCTGGGTCAGGTGGCCGGGGTGGTGGGCGCCGTAGCCCTGATGGCCATCGGGGTACAACTGCTGTGGGAGGGATGGCGCGAAGCCGCGCCCCATTCCGCCGGACCCCGGGTGGCCCGCGCCGGGGAAGACCGTTTCCCCTCCAGGCCCTGGGGGGTGGTGGCGCTGGCGGGCAGCGTGAGCCTCGATGCCCTTACGGTAGGCTTCGGTTTGGGTGCTCTGCGCGTGGATCTATGGCTTACGGTGTTGACCATGGGGATCGTCGCCGGATGCATGACCTGGACCGGATTCATATGCGGGTGCCGCCTGGGGAAATGGATTGGTAGCCGCAGTCGAATTCTGGGTGGTGTACTCCTGCTTTTTATTGCCTGGCGGCTGCTGGGGGAGGTCTGGTAGGGGTGAAGCGAATACTGTTCGTATGCGTGGGCAACACCTGCCGCAGCCCCATGGCCGCGGCTTTGGCCGAGGCCTTTCTGCGTACCGAAGGCATAGAAGGTGTGGAGGTGCTTTCCGCGGGCGAGGCCGCCTGTGAGGGCATGGGGGCTGCTCCTGAGGCGGCGGAGGTCATGGGCGAGAAGGGGTTAGACCTCTCCGCGCACCGGGCCCGGTTCTTGCGGGAGGAAATGGTGGCCGGGGCGGATCTGGTGCTCACCATGACCTGGGCCCAGCGGGAGCGCCTGCGGGAGCTCTGGCCGCAGCACGCCGACCGGATATTCGTCCTCAAGGAGTATGCGGCCGGCGGCTGGGCGCTGAAAGACACGGGCCGGACCTATGATGTGGCCGATCCCTTGGGAGGCGGAGTGGAGGTATACCGCCGGTGTGCCCGGGAACTCGAAGATGCGGTGCAGGCCGCCCTCCTGCGGTTTCTGGCCGAGGATAAGGAGCCGGCAGGAAACGGGTAGCGGCTGTCGAAGATATGGACAAGTTTGGGGGGAAGCGGGTTTGCGAGTGGCCCTGGGCAGTGATCACGCCGGCTTTGCCCTCAAGGAGGAGATCAAGGACTATCTCCGGGAGGCCGGGGTAGAGTATCACGACTTCGGCACCTTTGGGCCGGAAGCGGTAGACTACCCCGATTTTGCCCTGGCGGTCGCGGAGGCCGTGGCCCACGGCCGGTTCGAACGCGGCATTCTCTGCTGCGGGACCGGCGTGGGGGTGGCCATAGCGGCCAACAAGGTACCGGGCATCCGGGCGGCGCTGTGTCACGACACTTTCTCCGCGCGGGCCAGCCGCGAGCATAACGATGCCAACGTCCTGACCCTGGGAGCGAGGGTAATCGGGCCGGGCCTGGCGCGGGAGGTAGTGGCGGTTTGGCTGGCGGCCGAGTTCGCCGGCGGCCGCCACCGGCGTCGGGTGGACAAGATCCGGGCTATCGAAGAAAAGTACGGTTCTTAAGGGGCGGTCGGAGTCAAGTTGCGGGCCGGGAGGAAACGGGAGTGCAGGATTGGGACATACTGGCAGCCGAAGACCCGGAGGTAGCCGCCGCCATCCTGGGCGAGGCCGAGCGACAGGCCAACCATCTCGAGCTTATTGCCTCGGAGAACTTCGCCAGCCGGGCGGTCATGGCCGCTCAGGGGTCAATCCTTACCAACAAGTACGCCGAGGGTTACCCCGGTCAACGGTACTACGGCGGTTGCGAGCACATGGACGTGATCGAAGACCTGGCCCGGCGGCGGGCGTGCAGCCTTTTCGGCGCCGAGCACGCCAACGTACAACCCCATTCCGGAGCTCAGGCCAATATGGCGGTATATTTTGCCGCCCTGAGGCCCGAGGATCGCATCCTCGGCATGGATCTGGCCCACGGCGGTCACCTCACGCACGGCAGCCAGGTCAACTTTTCCGGCCGGTGGTTTAGCGCGGTAAGTTACGGGGTGGACCCTGAAACCGAGCAGATCGACTACGATGCCGTGGCGGCCATCGCCGAACGGGAGCGCCCGAAGCTGATCGTCGCCGGAGCCAGCAGCTATCCCCGGCTGGTGGATTTTGCCCGCTTCCGGACCATTGCCGACAGCGTGGGCGCCTATCTGCTGGTGGACATGGCCCACATCGCCGGTTTGGTGGCCGCGGGTCTTCACCCCAACCCGGTGCCTCACGCCCATTACGTCAGCAGCACCACCCACAAGACCCTGCGCGGGCCGCGGGGAGGCTTCATTCTTTGCCCGCGGCAGTTCGCCACGGCAATCGATAAGGCCGTTTTTCCCGGGCTTCAAGGAGGCCCGCTGATGCACGTCATTGCCGCCAAGGCGGTGGCCTTCAAGGAGGCCGGCACTCCCGCTTTCCGGCACTACCAGCAGCAGGTGGTGGCCAACGCCCAGGCCTTGGCCCGGGCCCTCAAGGAACGGGGCTTCCGGCTGGTAGGAGGCGGAACCGATACCCACATGCTGCTGGTGGACCTGCGGGACAAGGGGCTGACGGGTCGCGAAGCCGAGGAAATCCTGGACTCGGTGGGGATAACGGTTAACAAGAACGCCATCCCCTTCGATCCGGAAAAACCCTCCGTGACCAGCGGCATCCGCGTGGGGACGCCGGCCGTGACCACCCGGGGCATGGGTCCGGCGGAGATGGAGCAGATCGCCGAACTGATCGAGCAGGCCCTGAGCGCATCCGGTGACGAAGGGCGGCTGGCGCGGATACGGGCCAAGGTACGCGAGCTGTGCCGCGCCTTTCCGCTTTACCCGGGGTGGCCGGGCCGGCAGCCGGATACGGGGTCGGGAGGCGCCGATTCGGCTCCCCCTTCCGCCGACAGGGCAATTGAGGGATTGCAGGAGGACTAGGGTTGCGGCCGGACTGGGACGAGTATTTTCTGCGCATCTGTAGGGTGGTGGCCCAGCGTTCCACCTGCCTGAGGAGACGGGTAGGCGCATTGCTAGTGCGCGAACGCCGCATACTGGCCACCGGATACAACGGGGCGCCGGCCGGCCTTCCTCACTGCGAGAAGGTTGGCTGCCTGCGCGAGCAGTTGGGGGTACCGCCCGGCGAACGTCACGAGTTATGTCGGGGACTGCACGCCGAGCAGAACGCCATCATCCAGGCCGCCCTCCACGGCGTAAGCACCGAAGGGGCGGTGCTTTACGTTACCCACCACCCCTGCACGGTTTGCGCCAAGATGCTGGTGAACGCGGGGGTCACCCGGGTAGTGGTAGAGGAGGGTTACCCCGACCCGCTCGCCGCGCAGATTCTTAAGGAAGCGGGTATTGAGGTGTTCCGCCTTGACAATGGCACCTGAAGGTAATGGCGAAGGAAGGCCGGACCCGAAGCGGGCAGAACCGGGGAAGGTGAGGGGCAAGGACCGGCGGCCGGTCATACTCTGCGTTTTCGGTACGCGGCCGGAGGCGATAAAGATGGCCCCGGTGGTACGCGAGCTTACCGGCGAGCACTCTCCCTTCGAGTGCCGGGTGGCGGTCAGCGCCCAGCACCGGGAAATGCTGGACCAGGTGCTGGAGCTGTTCGCCATCCGTCCGGACTTCGATCTGAACCTCATGGAAGAAGGTCAGACCCTCGCCGACATTACGGTAAGGGTATTGCAGGGCCTGATAGAGGTGTATGCTGCCGTCCGGCCCGACCTGGTGCTGGTGCACGGGGACACCACCACCACCTTCGCCGGGGCGCTGGCGGCCTTTTACTGCCAGGTCCCGGTGGGGCACGTGGAGGCGGGCCTGCGCACCTACCGGAAGTATGCCCCCTTTCCGGAGGAAATGAACCGTCATCTTACGGCCGTGCTCTCCGATCTTCATTTTGCACCCACCGCCACTGCGGCGGACAATCTCCGGCGGGAAGGAGTGCCGGAAGAACGCATTTTCGTAACCGGCAATACGGTGATCGATGCCCTGTTGAGCACGGTGCGGCCGGATTTTCGTTTTTCCGACCCGGCGTTGGCCGGGGTTGACTTCCGGCATCCGGTAATACTGCTCACCACCCACCGCCGGGAGAACTGGGGCCAGCCTATGCGCCGCATATTCCGGGCCCTCAAGGCGGTCCTGCAGCGTCATCCGGAAGCAACCGTAGTCTTTCCGGTGCACCGGAATCCGGAGATCCGGCGGCTGGTGAGCGAGGAGCTGGCGGGACAGCCCCGTATCGTCACCTGCGAGCCCCTGGACTATGCTGCCTTGGTCAACCTTATGGCCCGCGCCTACCTGGTGTTAACCGACTCCGGCGGACTGCAGGAAGAAGCCCCTTCGCTGGGCAAGCCGGTGCTGGTCTTGCGTGAGGCTACCGAGCGGCCGGAAGCCCTGGCTGCGGGAACGGCGGTGCTGGTAGGCACGGACGAGGATCGGGTTGCCGCGGAACTTGCCCGGCTGCTGGAAGACTGGGCGGCTTACCGAAAGATGGCCAATGCGGTTAACCCCTACGGCGACGGGCGGGCGGCGGTGCGGGTTCGCCAGGCCCTGGAGTTCTTCTTCGGACTGCGCCAACAACCTCCTTTGCCCTTTGTGGCCGGGGAGGGCCAGAAAAAAATCCGGAGGCTGGGAAGGATATTGCGGGTCGGCGAAGAATAATAGGAGGGGTGTTTGACCGGGGACATCAAGGGCCCCGCACGCAGGTGAAGGATGCAGGAGCGGCAGGACAAGAATCCGTGGGTCGCGTTCGGCAGGTACGCCAGTTTGGGCTTCTCGTTCGGCATAACCATGACCGTCACGGTCTTTTTGGGCTTCTTCGGCGGCCGGTGGCTTGACCGGCATGTGGGAACCGAGCCGGTGTTCATGATCGTAGGTATGCTGCTGGGGGCAGCCCTGGCGTTCAAGAACCTGATCGACGAACTCAGCACCCTTGCGGCCAAAGAAGGCAAGAAGAAGAATGGAACCGACCAAAACCCCGGCTAGTTCGGAGCCGGTCTCGGAGAGCTGGCGGCGGTTGTTTTCCTGGAACAGGTTTGTGTGGATGCTGGTCATAGGTTTGGGCCTGGGGGTGGGGGCCTGGTTTTTGGGATACCGGGAGATCGGTTCCGGTATCCTGTCGGGCTTGCCTCTGGGCCTGTTTAATTATTATCTGGCCTGCCGGGCGGTAGGCTATCTGGGTGCGGAAAAGGGAGCCCGGCGTTTCGGGGCCATCATGCTGGTGCGCTGGGCGCTGGTCCTGATCGCCCTGGTCCTGGCCCTACGAGCCGGTGTGTGGTACTTGCTGGGAGTTGCCGTGGGAGTGGAGGTACAGATGCTGGCACAGTTGGGGGAAGCAAGGGCACTCTTGTCGCGACCGCGGTGGCGGAGGTAACATTCCTGCAGGGGGAGGTGATACCATGGGCGGCAGAATGGAACAGCTGGCAACGATCATGGAGCACCTGAAACCACATGTGGTATTCTATCTGGGTCCGGTGCCGGTAACCACCACGGTGGTTACGACGTGGGTCATCATGGTCCTGCTGGTGCTGATTGCCCTGCTTACCACCCGGAGGATGCAGCTGCTTCCCCGCGGGTGGCAGCACCTACCGGAGGTGGCCGTAGAGTTCATAAACGGTTATCTGGAAAGCTTTATGGGAAGGCGGGGCCGCAAGTATCTACCCTTCGTAGGCACCCTCTTTATCCTGATCCTCTTCCTGAATCTCTCCTGGCTTATTCCCGGGGTAAAGCCCCCCACCATGGATCTGAGCACCACGCTGGCCTTCGCGGTTACCACCATTATCGCCGTGCAGCTGCTGGGCATTAAGGAAATAGGGATCAGGCGCTACTTGCACACCTACGTATCCCACGGCATATTACTAGCCCCCTTAAACCTCCTCGAGGAACTGGTTAAGGTCATATCCCTGTCCTTGCGTCTTTTCGGCAATATGTTCGCCGAAGATACCATTGTGCTGATCCTGTTCATACTGGTGCCGCTGGTGGTGCCGGCGGTAATGCAACTCCTGGGTGTGCTGTTCGGCTTTATCCAGGCCTTTATCTTTGCCGTTCTCACCATGAGTTACCTGGCCACCCGTACTTCTTCCGAGCACTAGGGGGCCGGGAGCCCAACAAGGCAGGTTGAACCTTTGCTTCCCACCGGAAGTAAGGTTTTGCCGAGGTCAACGCGGGCCGAAAGGAGGGAAACGATTAGCATGGAAGGTTTAGCTCTGGTGGGCATTGGTGCAGGCCTCGCTATCGGCCTGGCGGCCATGGGTTCGGGTATTGGCCAGGGCGTAGCTACCCGGGGAGCCATGGAGGGTATAGCCCGGCAGCCTGAGGTGGCCGGCGAGATCCGCACTACTCTCCTAATCGCCTTGGCGTTTATGGAGGCCTTGACCCTGTTTTCCTTCGTTATTGCCATCCTGCTGTGGACTAAGATCGTGTAAGGTAAGTGCTTTCCGGGAGGCCGTCCACCGGCCCGGAGCCCAAGGGCAGGCCGGTGGACGGCCACGGGGGACGGGCTTTACCCAAAGGGGGTTCCAGTGGTGGAAGCCATCATGGGGGCGCTCAACTTTAGCCCCTGGACCTTCATGTTTCAGGTAATCAACCTCTTGCTGGTTATAGCCGTACTCTACCTTATAGTCTATAAGCCGGTAACTAAGATGGTGGAGACCCGGGAGCAGCGCATCCAGAATGCCTTGGAGGGTGCGGCCAAGGCGCAGGCCGAAGCCGAGACCACCCTGGCCGAGTACCGGGCCCAATTGGAGAGCGCGCGCCAGGAAGCTCAGGAAATGGTGAGCCGGGCGGCCAAGACGGCCGAGGAGATGCGCGAAGAAGCGGTACGCAACGCCCGGCTGGAGGCGGAGAAGATACTGACCCGGGCCAGGGAAGAGATACAGGCGGAAACCGCGCGGGCGGTGGCGGAGCTTCGCGAGCAGGCGGCCACCCTGGCGGTCCTGGCCGCCGGTCGGGTCCTGGAGCGGGAGCTCCGGCGGGAAGACCACGAGCGCCTGGTGCGTGAGTTCATTCAGGAAGTGGGAGAGCTGCAGTGAGCGAGACCAGAGTCGCCAAGCGCTACGCCCAGGCTCTTTTTGAGCTGGTCAAGGAAAAAAATCGGGTCGAAGAAGTGGCCCGGGACCTCGAAGGCGTTGCGGGCTTGTTCCGCGAGGTCCGGGAACTGGCCGCGTGGCTTAAGCACCAAGGAATACCGGCCGAGGAAAAGAAGTCCCTGTTCCGGCGGATACTCGCCGATCGCGTCAGTCCTATAACCCTGAACTTCGTCCTCCTGCTGTGCGACCGCAAGCGGGAGGGGTGCCTCGAGTCGATCTGCGAGCAATTCCGGTCCCTGGCCCTGGAGGACGCCGGGCTGGTGGAAGGAGAGGTGCGTTCCGCGCTTCCCCTGGGACCGGAGCAGGTTAAGGCTCTGGAGGAACGGTTTTCCGAGATCACCGGGCGCAGAGTACGCCTGAAGGCCAAAGCCGAGCCTCAGCTAATCGGCGGCCTGGTGGTTAAGATCGGCGACCGGGTCTGGGACGGCAGCCTGGCCCAGCGCCTGCGCAGCCTCAAGGAGCATTTGGCTGGGACGAGTCTTGAGCAGTTAAGGGGGGATAAGGCCGGATGAGCCTGCGTCCTGACGAAATAAGCGCTCTGCTCAAGCAGCAGATCGAAAGCTACCAAGCACAGACCACCACCAGCGAGGTGGGAATCGTCCTCCAGGTGGGCGACGGCATCGCCCGGGTGTACGGCCTGGAGCGGGCCATGCAGGGAGAGCTGCTGGAGTTCCCGGGCGGCGTCTTCGGCATGGTTCTGAACCTGGAGGAGGACAATATCGGCTGCGTGCTTCTGGGCCCCTACAGCCACATCAAAGAAGGGGACGAGGTCCGCAGCACCGGCCGCATCGCCGAGGTGCCGGTGGGTGAGGCCCTGATCGGCCGGGTGGTCAGCCCAGTAGGAGAGCCCCTAGACGGAAAGGGCAAAATCCTCACCGACCGGTTCCGTCCGGTAGAGTTTAAGGCTCCGGGGGTAATCTACCGCCGGCCGGTCAACCGGCCCCTGCAAACCGGGATAAAGGCGGTAGATTCCATGATTCCCATCGGCCGGGGCCAGCGGGAGCTGATCATCGGAGACCGCCAGACCGGAAAGACCGCCCTGGTGGTGGACACCATCATAAACCAGAAGGACCAAGATGTAATCTGCATCTACGTAGCCATCGGCCAGAAAGCCTCGACCGTGGCGGGCATTATCAACAAACTCGAAGAAACCGGGGCTATGGACTACACCATCATCGTTTCGGCCACCGCCAGCGACCCGGCGCCGCTGTTGTACCTGGCTCCCTACGCCGGCTGCGCCATGGGCGAGTACTTGATGTACGAAAAACACCAGGACGTTCTGGTGGTGTACGACGACCTGTCCAAGCACGCCGCTGCCTACCGCGAGCTGTCGCTGTTGCTCCGGCGTCCGCCCGGTCGCGAGGCCTTCCCGGGAGACATCTTTTACCTCCACTCCCGGCTTCTGGAGCGGGCCGTCTGTCTGAGTGAGCAATTGGGCGGAGGCACCCTGACCGCCATCCCCATCATCGAGACTCAGGCCGGCGACGTTTCCGCCTACATTCCTACCAACGTGATTTCCATCACCGACGGGCAGATTTATCTGGAGCCCGATCTCTTCTACGCGGGCATTCGTCCGGCCATCAACGTGGGCATATCGGTTTCCCGGGTGGGCGGAAACGCCCAGATCAGGGCCATGCGCCAGGTGGCCGGCCGGCTGCGCCTGGACCTGGCCCAATACCGGGAATTGGCGGCATTCGCCCAGTTCGGGTCCGAGCTGGACAAGGTAACCCAGGCCCGCCTGGCCCGTGGGGAGCGCATGACCGAGTTGCTGAAGCAGGGTCAGTATGAGCCCATGCCCGTGGAGGAGCAGGTGGCGGTCATATATGCCGGGGTAAACGGCTTCCTGGACGACCTGCCCGTGGAGGCCGTGGGCCGGTTCGAGAAGGAGTTCCTCTCCTTCCTGCGGGCCAACTACCCGGACGTTCTGCGCCGCATCAAGGAGGAGAAGGAGATCAAGCCGGAAGTGGCCCAGCGGCTGGAGCAGGCCATCGGGCAGTTCAAAGAAGCCTTTAAACAAGCTGCCTAGGGGCCCGGGGAGGTAGAGGCTATGCCTACCATGCGGGAAATCCGCCGCCGGATCCGCAGTATCCGTAACACCCAGCAGATCACCCGGGCCATGCAGATGGTGGCCGCGGCCAAGCTGCGTAAGGTGCAGGACCGGGTAGTGGCCTCCCGCCCGTTTGCGGCCAAGCTGCGCGAGGTTCTGGAGCGGCTGGTGGCCAATCTGCCTCCGGAGGTGCAGCATCCTCTCCTGGAGGAAAGGCCCCAGCGGCGCTGGGCCTATCTGGTGGTCACCGGGGACCGGGGGCTGTGCGGCGGCTACAACGCCAACCTGCTCCGTCTGGCGGAGCACACCGCCCGGGTGGCGCCGGCCGAGGAGATATTGTGGCTGCCGGTAGGTCGCAAGGGGCGGGATTACCTGCGGCGGCGCCACTACACCATACTGAAGGAATACCTGGATATAGGCGATGATCCGGTATTTCCCCAGGGACGGGAACTGGCCCGGGACCTTATCGATCTCTTTCTTTCCGGGGCTTTTGACCGGCTCTACGTGGTCTACAGCCAGTTCATCTCCCCGATTCGGCAGGTGCCGCAGGTGGTGCCCTTGCTTCCGGTACTGCGTCCGGGAAAGGAAGGGCGGGGCCGGGAGTACCTGTTCGAACCGCCTCCGGCGAGGCTTTTCGCCGACCTCCTGCCCCGCTATCTGGAGATACAGGTTTACCAGATGCTCCTGGAGGCCAAGGCCGGGGAGTTCGGCGCCCGCATGACCGCCATGGAGGCGGCGACCGATAACGCGGAGGATATGATCAAGCGCCTGACGCTTTCCTTCAACAAGGCCCGCCAGGCGGCCATTACCAAGGAACTCGCGGATATTGTCGGCACGGCTCGCGCCTTTGAGTAAAGCGGCAGAGGAGGGAAGAGGGACGGTGGGAAAGGGAAGGGTAGTGCAAATAATCGGCCCGGTAGTGGACGTGCAGTTTCCCAAGGGGCAACTGCCCGACATATACAACGCCGTGGTGATCGATAACGAGCAGCAGCCGCCTGAGGTAAGGAGCCCCATCTTCAAGCGGGTGGTCATGGAGGCCATGCAGCACCTGGGCAACGACACTGTGCGCTGCGTGGCCCTGGACTCCACCGACGGGCTGATCCGGGGCATGATCGCCGAGGATACCGGCGCGCCCATCAGGGTGCCGGTGGGCCGCGGCACCCTGGGCCGGCTCCTGAACGTGCTGGGAGAGCCCATCGACGAGCAGGGTCCCATTGAGGCCACGGAGTATTTGCCCATTCACCGGCCGGCGCCCGCCCTGGAGGAGCAGCGGCCGGTGCCGGAGGTGCTGGAAACGGGGATTAAGGTGGTAGACCTCTTGGCCCCCTATCCGAAGGGCGGAAAGGTCGGGCTCTTCGGCGGCGCCGGCGTGGGGAAAACGGTACTGCTGATGGAGCTGATCCGCAACGTGGGGTACGAGCACGGGGGCTTCTCGGTCTTCGCCGGCGTAGGGGAGCGCACCCGCGAGGGCAACGACCTGTGGCTGGAGATGAAGGAGTCGGGGGTTATCGAGCGCACGGCCCTGGTGTTCGGGCAGATGAACGAGCCCCCGGGGGCGCGGCTCAGGGTGGGACTGACCGGCCTGACCCTGGCGGAGTACTTCCGGGATACCGAGGGCCAGGACGTGTTGCTCTTCATTGATAACATCTTCCGTTTCGTGCAGGCGGGCTCGGAGGTGTCCGCCCTTCTCGGCCGCATGCCCTCGGCGGTAGGATACCAGCCTACCCTGGCCACCGAGATGGGCGAGTTGCAGGAGCGCATCACCTCCACCCGGCAGGGATCGGTTACCTCGGTACAGGCCATTTACGTCCCCGCCGACGACCTCACCGACCCCGCCCCGGCCACCACCTTTGCCCACCTGGATGCCACCACGGTGCTTTCCCGCCAGATTGTCGAGCTGGGTATTTATCCGGCGGTGGACCCGCTGGACTCCACCTCCCGGATCCTGGACCCGCGGGTGGTAGGAGAGGAGCATTACCAGGTGGCCCGGGGCGTGCAGCAGGTGCTGCAGCGCTACAAGGAGTTGCAGGACATTATCGCCATCCTGGGCATGGAGGAACTCTCGGAGGAAGACAAGCTCCTGGTAGCCCGGGCCCGCAAGATCCAGCGGTTCCTGTCGCAGCCCTTCCACGTGGCCGAGGCCTTTACCGGCACCAAGGGGGTTTACGTGCCCCTTAAGGAAACCATCCGCGGCTTCAAGGAAATCCTGGAGGGCAGGCACGACGACCTGCCGGAAGAAGCCTTCTACATGGTGGGCACCATAGATGAGGCCGTCGAGAAGGGCCGCAAGCTGCTCGAAGCGGCGGCCTAGGCCGGGGAGGCGGCGGCGGTGGACAAGCAGATACAATTAGAAATCATCACCCCCGAGCGGGTAGTCCTTCGGGAGCCGGTAGAGGCGCTAATGGTACCGGGTACCGAGGGCTACCTGGGAGTCCTCCCTGGCCACACCCCGCTGGTAACCGGACTGGTTCCGGGGGTAATGCGCTACCGGCAGGCCGGGGAGACCTTCCGCCTGGCGGTGAGCGGAGGGTTCATGGAAGTGGCTGATAACCGAGCCATCGTCCTGGCGGATGCCGCCGAGCGACCGGAGGAGATCGACGTGGCCCGCGCCCAGCGGGCCAAGGAAAGGGCGATGAAGCGGCTCAAAGAAAGGCCCGCGGGACTGGACGTGGCCCGGGCGGAAATGGCCCTGCGCCGGGCCCTGGCCCGGTTGAAGGCCGCCCAAGAGGTCCACTAAAAGTAACCAATGGGAACCAGCAGGTATAGCCAAGCCCGGTTCTGGCAAATATTAGTGCCAGGCGATGGTGCTTGGGCAATACTCAAAAGCCCTGGCGGCGTCGGCCTTCCTAGCCGGCGCCTTCGTTCTTTTGGCCCTCTCTCCGGCCGGGGAGGGAATTCGCAGGACCGGAGACGAGCTGGTATGGTGGGCGCTGGAGCAGGCCGGGGCCGTGCCGCTCAGGGCAGAATTGGAAGCCCAGTTCCTGTTTAGGCGCGGGGCCGGCCAGAGTTTTGAAGCCCTGGTAAGAGCGCTTGGCGCTTCCGGCGCGGGAGAGTCGGCCGGAGCCGACGACAGGGCGACCGGATGGCAGATATGGCGCCGCCCTTTGGTGTTAGGGGAACCCCCGGGGCCTTCTCCGGAGCAGGGTGGGGAACAGGGGCTTCTCGTCCTGCGATGGTCGGAGGAGGGACGGGCCCGGCCGCAGGAGCAGGAGCGGCTGCTGGCCGCCTGGTCGGCACAGGGGCGTATTTACCGTCTGTACAGGGCTCAGATTGGGACCCCTCTGGAGGGAGCGTCCCTGGGATGGAGGGCGCGACGGTTGGTGAGGCTGCTGGGAGGGCGGGGCGTGGAGAGTCTCTCGCAGCCCGGCCTGGTAGTTATCAGCGGTTACAGTCCCTTCCTGGGCCCCGGTCGCAGGGAGGCTACGGGCAGAGAACTGAACTTCCAGGTGGCCCTCCGGGTGAACCGAACCGAGGGCCGTACCCTGGTTTTCGTGGGGGTGCCGCTCCTCGTTGGCAGTTTTTAGGCCTGCTGCTATCATTTGCCGGGCGGGATGGGAAGGAAAATCGCCCGGCACCAGCGAAAGGATGCTCTGGACAGGTTCTGGAGAGGGGTGGGGCCTTGGAGGACTTACGGCTACGCGGAGGCAGGCCTCTGTTCGGTTCGGTGCGTATCAGTGGGGCGAAGAACGCCGTTCTGCCCATTATGGCCGCCAGCCTGCTCACGGGCGACACCTGCCACCTGCAGGAGGTGCCTCGCCTCTTAGATGTAGCTACCTGCTTCTACCTGCTGCGAAGCCTGGGTACCGAGGCAACCTGGTCGGGTCGGGAGATGACCCTGCGTACTCCGCGCCTGACGGCCGTGGAGGCACCTTACGAGTTCGTCCGTCGTATG
The DNA here is from genome assembly GCA_024653205.1 of Clostridia bacterium. Taxonomy (NCBI): domain Bacteria; kingdom Bacillati; phylum Bacillota; class Clostridia; species Clostridia bacterium. Next base: position 65,514 of record JANLFO010000007.1, read on the forward strand.
CGGGCTTCGTTTCTGGTGTTCGGCCCTCTGTTGGCCCGGGTCGGCCGGGCGGAGGTATCCCTTCCCGGCGGCTGTGCCATCGGCAGCCGTCCGGTGGACCAGCACCTCAAGGGATTTGCCGCATTGGGTGCCGGCATTGAGATGTCGCACGGACTGGTGAGGGCCAGGGCCCGGCGGCTGCAAGGAGCCCGCATTTATCTCGACGTACCCAGCGTTGGAGCCACCGAAAACCTGATGATGGCCGCCACCCTGGCCCGTGGCACCACGATCATCGAAAATGCCGCCTGCGAGCCCGAAGTGGTGGATCTGGCCAACTTTCTCAATGCCATGGGGGCCCGGGTAAGCGGTGCCGGCACCCGGACGGTACGAATAGAAGGGGTAACGGAACTGCACGGGGCCCGGCACACGGTAATACCGGATCGCATTGAGGCCGGGACTTTCCTGGCTGCAGTCCTGGCGGTCGGAGGCAGGGTAAAGCTGGAGAACGTAATCAGCGGGCACCTGAGTGCGGTGCTGGCCAAGTTCGGGGAAGTGGGAGCGACCATTGCCGACCAGGAGGGTTCGCTATGGATAGAGCGAGACCCGCAGGCGGCTCTGAGGGCTACGGACGTTCGCGCCCTGCCTTATCCCGGGTTTCCCACCGATCTTCAGCCCCAGATGGCCGCCGTGCTCACCCAAGCCCGCGGTATGAGCCTGGTAACCGACCTGGTATTCGACAGCCGGTTCACCTATGTAGAGGAGCTTCAGCGGTTGGGAGCCAACATTCGCACCGAAGGCCGCAGCGCCGTGATCGAGGGCCCCACTGCCCTGACCGGGGCTCAGGTCAGAGCCCACGACCTGCGGGCCGGCGCCGCCCTGGTCATCGCCGGGCTGGCCGCCAGCGGCGAAACCGAGATAACCGGCACGGAGCACCTGGACCGCGGCTACGAGGAATTGGTAGACAAACTGGCGGCCCTGGGGGCGCAGGTCTTCCGGGGCCGGCTCAAGAGCGAGGCTCTGGTCTAGTCCTTGTCCTCCGGGCATAGACTCTAGCGGAGGGACAAGGATGCCCAGGTATCTTATTTGGTGGCTGGCCCTGCTACTGGCTGCCGTGGTTTTGCTTCCCCTGGCCGTAATATCGCTGCTGTCCGGCGTGGGAGGGCCGCGTATTACCACCGACCGGGCCGTTCGGGTCTACATTCCTGCCACCGGCTCGGTTGAGGTCTTACCCCTGGAGGCCTATCTGGTAGGTGCGGTGGCGGCGGAAATGCCCGCCCGTTTCGCGCCCGAAGCCCTGAAGGCCCAGGCGGTGGCGGCCCGGACCTACGCCGCCCGGCGCCTGGTGCTCGGGCGCCTGGGGAAAGGGAGCCACCCCCAGGCCGACGTCTGTAACGACCCCCAGCACTGCCAGGGGTGGTTAAGCGAAGCGGAGATGCGGCGCCGCTGGGGCCTGTTGGGATACTGGTTTTTCCGGCGCAAGGTGCAGGCGGCGGTGGCCGCCACCCGGGGACTGGTCCTCACCTATCAGGGCGAGCTTATCGACCCGCTTTACCATTCCGCCAGCGGCGGGCGTACCGAGGACGCAAAGGAGGTCTGGGGCCGTTCCGTTCCCTACCTGCGCAGCCGGCCTTCGCCCTGGGAAGAAGAATCGCCTTACAATGACAGCGTTACCGTGCTGTCGATCTCCGACGTGATGGACCGCCTGGGCCTGGAAGGCTCGGGCAACGATCTCGGCCTGCGGGTGGTAGCCTATACCGCCAGCGGGAGGGTCAAGTCGGTGCTGGCAGGAGGGCGAATCCTTACCGGGGGGCAGTTCCGGCAGTTGCTCGGCCTCAACTCTACCTACGTGCGCTGGGAAAAGAAAGAAGCGAATCTGGTATTCCGTACCCGGGGATACGGCCACGGTGTGGGCATGTCCCAGTACGGCGCCCAGGGTCTGGCCCGTCGGGGGAAATCCTACCGAGAAATCCTCTCCTATTATTATCCGGGAACCGAGTTGGTTTCTTTGAACGATGTGCCCGTACGTTAACCCTACCCGGTTATTCAAGCCAATAATTGGTAAGAATAATACCGGGGTGATGATATGTTGCGGGGAGTCATTAACCCGAGAGCGATGACCGCGGTCTGGCTGCGGACGTTCAAACAGTGGTCCTGGCAGCGGATCGCCGCCGCCGCCCTCCTGGCCGCCGTCGGCACCGGAATTACGTGGATGCTGGTGGCCGGGTATCAATTCGGTCCCCGGGTGACGGTACAATCACCGGCTCGGGTAGGCCATCTGCCCGAGCCGCAGCCCTCCGAGGTCCTGGCCGGATCCGCTACCGCGCCGACACCGGAGGAGGCGGTCCAGGAGCCGCCCGCTTCCTCCTCGGCACCCACCGGTGCCGGTGCTGCCGCTTCTTCGCCGGAGGAAAAATCCGCGGCGCCGGGAAGGGCTGCCCCGGCGGACCTCTCCCGGGTGATACGGCCGGTGGAAGGAGAGGTGGCCCGCGGTTACGGGTACGGGCTGGCGGACGCCTACCGGGACTACCGGTTCCATCCCGGCGTCGACCTCGCCGCCCCGTCCGGGAGCCCGGTGAGGGCGGTGGCCCGGGGCGAGGTGAAGGAGGTAGCATACGACGCCGAGCACCGCTGGCAGGTAGTGCTGAGCCACGGCAACGGGTGGGAGACCGTTTACCTCGAACTCGACCGGGTCGAGGACTTGTCGGCCGGGCAGCCGGTGCCGCCGGGATCGGTCCTGGGCTACCTGGGCGAGCCCGGAACCGGAGCCGAGACTACCGAACCACACCTGCATTTCGAGGTCCGCTATCGGGGAGAGGCACGGAATCCCCTGGAGTTCCTGCGGTAGGTCATCGATTCGTATCGGCCGGGACCCGGCCGCCCTTGCCGGCTGCGGCGAGGGCGGCTGGTCTTTTTCCCGGGGCCTCCTCATATAAGTGAGTAGCGAAATGACTTGAAGGAGGCCCCCCAATGCAGGAGCACATCCGCCATCGGGTGCTGCAAATAGCCAATTATGTGGTAGCCTCCACGGCGACGGTGCGACAGGCGGCCGGGGTGTACGGGGTGAGCAAGAGCACGGTGCACAAGGACATGACCGAAAGGCTGCCCCAGATCGACGAGGAGTTGGCCGGACAGGTCCGGCGCATCCTGGACCTGAACAAGGCCGAGCGGCATATTCGCGGAGGCGAGGCTACCCGCAAGAAATATCGGGGCACCCTGAATCCGGCGCAGGATTTGCGGTAATTTTTCCCGAATCAGTATTCAACCTCTAAGTCTTCTGCCGCCCGGGAGGTGGGTGCCGTGTGGGGTTGGGGGACCGACATCGGAGTGGACCTGGGTACGGCGAGTATCCTGATTTACCTTCGGGGAAAGGGAATTGTGCTGCGCGAGCCTTCGGTGGTGGCCCTGGAGCGCGATACTCAACGGCTGATAGCCGTAGGTGAAGAGGCCCGGCGGATGCTCGGTCGCACGCCGGACTACATTGCCACGGTGCGGCCGCTTCGAGAAGGGGTGATAGCCGACTACGAGATTACGCAGAGGATGCTGCGTCACCTGCTGAAGAAGGTTGGGGGCTTTCACCTTTTTTTCCGACCTCGCCTGATGGTCTGCGTCCCTTCGGGAATTACCAATGTGGAGGAACGCGCGGTGAAGCAGGCCGCGCTCCAGGCGGGTGCCAAGGAGGCCTACCTGATCGAGGAACCCCTGGCCGCCGCCCTGGGAGTGGGTCTGGACATTTCCCGACCGGAAGGAAGCATGGTGGTGGATATCGGGGGAGGCACCACCGACATAGCGGTGCTCTCCCTGGGCGGCATCGTCTACAGCCGTTCCCTGCGCGTGGGTGGGGACAAGTTCGACGCTGCCATCGTCCAGTACATACGCCGGCGCCACAATCTCCTGATCGGGGAGCAGACGGCCGAAGAGGTAAAGATTGAGGTGGGCACGGTATACCCGGGCGTGCGGGATGCCGCCGCTACCATAAGAGGTCGGGACCTGGTAACCGGGCTGCCCAAGACGGTGGAGATAACCTCCGCCGAGTTGCGGGAGGCCATGCGCGAGCCCACGGAGGCGGTGATTTCCGCCATCAAGGAAGTGCTGGAGCAGACCCCTCCGGAGCTGGCGGCGGACATCGTGGACCGGGGGATCGTTATGACCGGCGGCGGCTCGCTGTTGCACGGTTTGGACCTGTTGCTGCAGGAGGAAACCGGGCTGCCGGTACACCTGGCCGATGACCCCATCTCCTCCGTGGCCCTGGGGGCGGGAAAGGCCCTGACCATGCTGGGCGTCCTCCGGGCCAACCATGCCGTTTCCGGAGGCCAGTACTGACCCGGCAAGGCCGAGCGTCCTGTCGCCTCGGGGCAACCGCCTTCCCGCCCGGGCAATCACGGAGGGCCGCATCCCGTTCAGCCTAGAGGTATCCCAACTGCCGGTCTATATCCAGTATGGCGCTGAGGATGCGGCCGCGCTCTTCGGCGGGAGCGCCCAGGTAGCGATCTACCAGGGTTTCGCGCTCCCGATGCAGCAGGCTGTTCTCCGCAGTTACGGAGGTCACGCCTACGTCTCCTCCTGTTTCCGGTACTCACGATATCAATTATTCCGCCCTTTGCGGCGGGGTATTCCCCTTAACCGGGTTACCGGTGACGGATCTCCCTTTCGTCCCGGCCCGGTCCCCCCTCGTACCGGTCGCTTCGCCGACCGAACAGCCTTGCGCTTCGGGCTCCGGCGGGCACACCGCTCAAGAACCCGAGGATTAATTGGTTGCATGGCTATGCTCCGAAGTGTATAATTATGCTAAACGGCAGCAGGGAGGACGGGCATGAGCAACAGGATCAGCGTCGCCGTTGCCGGGGCCACGGGTTACGCCGGCATAGAGCTGGTACGGTGGCTGCAGCAGCACCCGAAGGTCCGGGTAGGTGTGGTCAGTTCGCAGAGTTACGTCGGCCGGCCTCTATCCGAGGTTTATCCGCACCTGCTACCTTACACCGATCAGGTGTGCCGCGAGCAGGAGATAGAGTGTCTCTTGGAGGCAGAGGCGATTTTTCTCGCCCTTCCTGCCGGGCACGCCGGAGCGGTCGCCCAGGCGGCGGTGGCGGCGGGGCGGAAAGTAATCGACCTGGGAGCGGACCTGCGTTTGAAAGAAGCGGAGGCCTACCGGAGGTGGTACGGCCTGGAACCGCCCGCGGCCGAAGTGCTGGTGCAGGCGGTCTACGGCCTGCCCGAGATCAACCGGGAGCAGATAGCCTCGGCCTCGGTGGTGGCCAATCCGGGCTGTTATCCCACCGGCGCCCTCTTGGCCCTGGCACCGGTGGTCCGGGAAGGGTGGATAGAACCGGACAGCATCGTTATCGACGCCAAATCCGGGGTGACGGGCGCGGGAAGGAGCCTGAACCTGGCCACGCTTTACTGCGAGGTGAACGAGGGCCTGCACCCCTACCAGGTGGGCAACCACCGGCATACGCCGGAAATCGAGCAGGAACTGGCCCGGCTGGCCGGCGAAGAGATAAAGGTGACCTTCGTGCCGCACCTGGTGCCCATGAGCCGGGGTATCCTCAGTACCGTCTACGCCCGCCTCAAGCCCGGGATAAGTCTGGACCAGGTGCGCGCCCTGTACGCGGAGACCTACCGGGACGAGCCCTTTGTGCACCTGTTACCTCCCGGCACCTGGCCCCACACCAGGTGGGTGTACGGCAGCAACCACTGCTTTCTGGCCCTGGGAGAAGACTCCCGCACCGGCCGGTTGATTCTGGCCAGCGCCATCGATAACCTGGTGAAGGGCGCGGCCGGTCAGGCGATACAGAACCTAAACCTGATGTTCGGCTGGGAGGAAGGCACGGGGCTGGAAACACCTCCGCTATATCCCTAGAGAGGACGGATGAGCGTGGCCTGCGGAGAGGATTGGCACCTGGAGGAGTTCGACGGCGGTATTACCTCGGTTCCGGGGTTTTCCGCCGCCGGGATAGAGGCGGGGATCAAGAAGCGGGGCGGCAAGGATCTGGCGCTGGTCTACTCTCGCGTTGAGTGCGCAGCCGCAGGGGTATATACTACCAATCTGGTACAGGCTGCACCCGTGGTGCTGACCCGGGAACACCTGCGTTCCGGCCGGGCACAGGCCGTAGTGGCCAACAGCGGGGCGGCCAACGCCTGCACCGGAGAAGAAGGCATGGCCCAGGCCCGGCGGATGGCCGAGGTGACCGGCGAAGTATTGGGCCTGCCGCCGGAAAGGGTGGCGGTGGCTTCGACCGGCGTAATCGGGGTTCCCCTGCCCATGCCGGCAGTAGAGGCGGGGATAAGGAAGGCTGCCGCCGCGCTCTCCGACAGCCGCCAGGCCGGCCGGGACGCGGCCGAGGCCATTCTCACCACCGATACCCGACCCAAGGAGGCTGCGGTGCGGTTGGACCTGGGCGGCAAGGTAGTAACCGTGGCGGGAATGGCCAAGGGGGCGGGAATGATCCACCCGCAGATGGCTACCCTTCTGGCCTTCCTGGTGACCGATGCCCTCGTTGGCCCCGAGGCGTTGAGACGCCTTTTTACCCGCGCCGTGGACCGCACCTTCAACCAGATCACCGTGGACGGCGATACCAGCACCAACGATATGGCACTGATTCTGGCCAGCGGCACCGCCGGTCTTTCCGGTGTTGGCGAAGAGCGGCAACTGGGCGCCCTGGCCGCGGCGGTGGAGAGGGTATGCCTGCGGCTGGCCCGCGCCCTGGTAGCCGACGCCGAAGGAGCCACCAAGGTGATTACGGTGGAAGTGCGGGGGGCAGGGGACGAGGCGCAGGCCCGGCGCGCCGCGCGGGCGGTGGCCGGCTCTAACCTGGTGAAGGCGGCGGTGTTCGGCGCCGATGCCAATTGGGGCCGCATCCTTGCCGCCCTGGGGTACTCGGGGGCCGTCTTCGACCCGGCCCGGGCAAGCATTTGCCTGGAAGGAGAGGGCGAACGGGAGACGGTATGCGCCGGGGGCAGGGGACTGGCCTTCGACGAGGCTCGGGTGCAGCGCATCCTGCAAGAACCGGAGGTGCGCATCATTGCCGACCTCGGAGCGGGTGCGGCCTCGGCCGTAGCCTGGGGTTGCGATCTCACCTACGACTACGTGCGTATTAACGCCGCCTACCGCACCTGATCCATAGTTGCACCGAGAGGTAAGAGCGCAGAGGAGGACAGAGATGGGCTTAAGCGCGATAGAGAAGGCCGCCATTCTTATCGAGGCCCTGCCGTACATAAAGGAGTTCTACGGCAAGACCGTGGTGGTGAAGTACGGGGGCCACGCCATGCTTAACGGCGACCTCAAGCGGGCGGTCATGCAGGATCTGGTGCTTATGCGCTTCGTGGGCATGAACCCGGTCCTGGTCCACGGCGGGGGTCCGGAAATAACGCAGTTGCTGCAGCGCCTGGGCAAGAAATCGGAGTTCGTTCAGGGCCAGCGGGTCACCGACAGGGAGACCATGGAAGTGGTAGAAATGGTGCTGGGCAAGGTGAACAAGGATCTGGTGGCCCAGATCAACCAGCTGGGCGCAAAGGCGGTGGGCCTCTCCGGAAAGGACGGGGCCCTCATCCGGGCCCGGCGCAAACTCCTGCGCCGGACGGACACCGACGGCCGGGAGACCACCGTGGATTTGGGCTTCGTGGGCGAGGTGGAGAGCGTCAACCCCGGCATACTCAACACCATGATCGAGCACGGTTACCTGCCGGTAGTGGCTCCCATCGGGGTAGGTCCGGAAGGGGAGACGCTCAACATCAATGCCGATTACGTGGCCGGAAGCCTGGCCGCGGCCCTGCGCGCGGACAAACTGGTATTGCTGACCGACGTGGAAGGGGTATTTGCCAGCGCCGACGACCGCAGCACCCTGCTTTCCACGGTTACTGCCGGCGAGGTTCAGCAGCTGATAGACCGGGGGGCCATCGCCGGCGGCATGATTCCCAAGGTGGAATGCTGCCTGGCGGCCCTGGCGGGCGGAGTAGGCCGCGCCCACATCATCGACGGCCGTCTGCCCCACTCCATTCTTCTGGAAATCTTTACCCGCGAGGGGATCGGCACCATGGTGGTGCCCTGAGGGAAGGGTGGGTGAGAATGGGCAACAGCGAAATCAAAAGCCGGGGGGAGCGCTATCTGTTCAACTCCTACGCGCGGGCGGACATCGCCCTGGTGCAGGGACGCGGAGTGCGGGTATGGGATGCGGACGGCAGGGAGTATCTGGACTTTGTGGCCGGCATAGCGGTTAACGCCTTGGGGCACTGCCATCCGCGGCTGGTGGCCGCCATTGCCGAGCAGGCGGGAAAGCTCATTCACTGCTCTAATCTGTACTGGATCGAGCCCCAGGTACTCCTGGGTCAGGCCCTGGTGGAACTCACCGGCCTGGGCCGCGCCTTTTTCTGTAACAGCGGCACGGAGGCCAACGAGGCGGCCCTGAAGCTCGCCCGCAAGTACGCCTACGAAAAGGGCCAACCTAATCGCTACGAAATCATCGCCATGGAGCATTCCTTTCACGGCCGCACCATGGGTTCGCTGGCGGCCACCGCCCAGGACCGGTTCAAGGGCGGCTTCGAGCCCCTGGTGCCCGGGTTCAGGTACGTGCCCTTCAATGATCTGTCCGCCCTGCGCGAGGCCCTCAGCCCCGAGACCTGCGCCGTAATCCTGGAGCCCCTTCAGGGCGAGGGAGGCGTGTACGTGGCGGAGCCGGAATACCTGAAAGCCGTGGTTGGCCTGTGCCGGGAGCGGGACGTGCTGGTAATCTTCGACGAGGTGCAGTGCGGCATGGGCCGTACCGGCGCCTGGTTCGCCTACCAGCACTACGGGGTGCGGCCGGACATCCTGACCCTGGCCAAGGCCCTGGGCGGGGGAATGCCCATCGGCGCCATGCTGGCCCGGCAGGAGGTGGCCGAGGCCTTTCGGCCCGGCGACCACGGTTCCACCTTCGGGGGCAATCCTCTGGCCTGCGCCGCCGCCCTGGCCACGGTGCAGACCATTCGGGAAGAAGGCCTGGTGGAAAACGCCGCCCTTCAGGGCGCCTACCTCCGGCGCCGGCTGGAGGAACTGGCGGCCGAGTTCCCCTTTGTTCGCCAGGTTCGCGGTCTGGGTCTTCTGCTGGGTGTGGAGCTCAGCCTGCCCGGGCAGCCCGTCGTGCGGGCTTGCGAAAGCCGGGGGCTTCTGATAAACTGTGCTGCGGGCTCGGTACTGCGCCTGGTGCCGCCGCTGGTGGTGAGCCGTGGGGAAATCGACCGGGCGGTAGAAATCCTGCGGGAGGTGTTCTCCGAGGTGGAAGCGGGGAAGCTGCCCGGGGACGGGCGGCAAGGAGAGGATAAGCCATGCAGTCGCGCCGGGGGCTGAATCTGCCCGAATACCTCGATCTTCCCGAGGCCCAAGCCCTGCGGGGGCGGGACTTCCTCTGTGTGCGCGACCTCACCGAGGCCGAACTCCGGCTGGTCTTCAGGGTGGCCGAAGATCTGAAGGCCCGTCAGAAGGCCGGTCACCCCCACCCCTGGCTGGCGGGCAAGAGCCTGGGCCTGGTCTTTCAGAAGGCTTCCACCCGGACTCGGGTCTCCTTCGAAGTGGGCATGTACCAGCTGGGCGGCCAGTCCCTCTTCCTCGGCGCCCGGGACCTGCAGCTGGGCCGAGGCGAAACCATAGCCGATACGGCACGGGTGCTTTCCCGCTATCTGGACGGAATCATGATCCGCACCTACGCCCAGGAGGAAGTAGAGGAACTGGCGCGCTACGCTTCCGTACCGGTGATCAACGGTCTGACCGATCTGCTTCACCCCTGTCAGGCCCTGGCCGATCTGTTCACCGTCCGCGAGCGGCGGGGGGAACTGGCCGGCCTTAAGCTCGCCTATGTAGGCGACGGCAACAACGTGGCCCATTCCCTGCTGCTGGCGGGGGCCAAGTTCGGCATGGAGGTGCGGGTGGCCTCTCCACCCGGCTATGCCCCCCGGGCCGACCTGGTGGCCGAGGCCGGGCGATTGGCCGAGGCAACGGGCGGCCGCATCCTTATAACCGAAGATCCGCGGGCCGCCGCCCAAGGGGCGGACGTGCTGTATACCGACGTCTGGGCCAGCATGGGGCAGGAGGCCGAGGCCGAGGAGCGGCGCCGGCTGTTCTTCCCTTACCAGCTCAACCGGGAGCTGGTGGCCGGGGCGGCCCAGGAGGTACTGGTTATGCACTGCCTGCCCGCCCACCGGGGAGAGGAAATAACCGACGAAGTTCTGGATGGCCCCCACTCGGTGGTGTGGGACCAGGCGGAGAACCGCCTGCACGTGCAGAAGGCCTTGCTGCTGCTCTTGCTCCGCTAGCCCGGCCATACGGCAAACGAGACCGTGGCAAGGAGGCGGCCCGAGCGCCGTCCCTTTTGGGGTTTGGTCGGAGCCCTGCCGCCAGCAAAGGCAGCCTGGTAGGCTGCCAAAACCAGGAGGGGATTGCCTTGGCAGATAAGGTCGTGTTAGCCTACTCCGGCGGATTGGATACCTCGATCATCATTCCCTGGCTGAAGGAGACCTACGGCTACGAGGTCATTGCCTACTGCGCGGACCTGGGCCAGGAAAAAGAGCTGGAGGGGCTGGAGGAGAAGGCTCTCAAGAGCGGGGCGAGCAAGGTTTACGTGGAGGACCTGCGCAGGGAGTTCCTGGAAGGCTACGTCTTCCCGGTGCTGAAGGCCGGTGCCATATACGAGGGCAAGTACCTTCTGGGGACTTCCATGGCCAGGCCGCTGATCGCCAAGCGGCTGGTAGAGGTGGCGGAAAAGGAAGGCGCCCGGGCCGTGGCCCACGGTGCCACCGGCAAGGGAAACGACCAGGTGCGGTTCGAACTCTCGGTAAAGGCCCTCAACCCCGACCTGGAGATCCTTGCCCCCTGGCGGCTCTGGTCCATCCGCTCCCGGGAGGAGGCCATAGACTACGCGCAGGCCCACGGCATACCGGTTCCGGTAACCAAGGAGCGGCCCTACAGCCTGGACCGCAACCTGTGGCATCTCAGCCACGAAGGGGGGCCCCTGGAGGATCCGGCCCAGGAACCGCCGGAGGACGTATACGTGCTGATCACCCCGCCGGAGAAGGCCCCTGAGGCTCCGACTTATGTAAACATCGATTGGGAGCAGGGGATACCGGTGGGTATGAACGGCCGCCGCCTGGATCCGGTCACCCTGGTGACGGAACTCAACCGCCTGGCCGGCGCCTGCGGGGTCGGCGTGGCCGACATGGTCGAGAACCGCCTCGTAGGTATGAAGTCGCGGGGGGTTTACGAAACGCCGGCGGGCACGGTGCTCTACCTGGGCCACCGGGAGCTGGAGTATCTCACCCTAGACCGACAGACGCTGCACTTCAAGGAGATGGTGGCCCAGCGCTACGCCGAACTGGTCTACGACGGCTTCTGGTTTACCCCCCTGCGCGAGGCGCTGGATGCCTTCGTGAACCAGACTCAGGAAACGGTCACCGGGTGGACGCGGCTTAAACTCTACAAGGGGAGCTGCACCCCTGCCGGCGCGTACTCGCCCTACTCCCTCTACTCGGCCGATCTGGCCACCTTCGGCGCCGGCGTCGGCTACGATCACCGGGATGCCGGCGGGTTCATCAATCTCCTGGGACTGCCGCTGAAGGTGCGCGCCAGCCTCTTGCGGCGCGGGAGGTAGGGCCGTGAAGCTCTGGGGGGGACGCTTCCGGGAGGCCACCGACCGCCGGGCGGAGGAGTTCCTGGCCTCCATTGGTTTCGACCGGCGCCTCTACCGGGCGGACATAATGGGTTCCATAGCCCACGCCCGCATGCTGGGCCGCTGCGGCATCATCTCCGCCGAGGAGGCGGAAGCCCTGATCCGCGGTCTGGAAGAGCTCCTGGCCGACATCGAGGCGGGCAAGGTGGAACTTAGGCCGGAGCACGAGGACATCCACCTTAACGTGGAGGCCCTGCTGGGTGAGCGCCTGGGCGAAGTGGCCAGGAAGCTGCACACCGGCCGCAGCCGCAACGATCAGGTGGCCCTGGACCTGCGGCTGTACCTCCGCGAAGAGATCGATTCCTTGGTTGGGATGTTATGTAAACTACAAGAGGTTCTCGTCGCGCTGGCCGAGGAGCACGTGGAGACGGTCATGCCCGGGTACACCCACCTGCAGCGGGCCCAGCCGGTCAGCCTCGGCCACCACCTCCTGGCCTACTTCGAGATGTTCTCCCGGGACCTGGAGAGGCTTTCGGACTGCCGGCGGCGGCTGAACGTCCTGCCCCTGGGCGCCGGCGCCCTGGCCGGACCGGCCTATCCGGTGGACCGGCAGATGGTGGCCGAGGAACTGGGATTTGAGGCTCTGAGCGAAAACAGCCTGGATGCGGTCAGCGATCGTGACTTCGTGGCGGAGTTTCTGGCCGCGGCGGCGCTGATCATGATGCACCTGAGCCGCTTCTGCGAGGAACTGGTACTGTGGTCGAGCGAAGAGTTCGGCTATGTGGAACTGGCCGACCCATTTACCACCGGCAGCAGCATGATGCCCCAGAAGAAAAACCCGGACGTACCCGAGCTTATCCGGGGAAAGACCGGGCGGGTGTACGGGGCGTTGATATCGGTTCTGACCGTGCTCAAGAGTCTGCCCCTGGCCTACAACAAGGACCTCCAGGAAGATAAGGAACCCCTTTTTGACGCCGTAGATACCCTCAAGGCCTGCCTGACCGTATTCCCTCCCCTTCTTGCCTCCATGAAGGTAGACCGGGAAAAACTGGCCCGGAACGCGGCGGGAAAGTACGACCTCTGCCTGGCCACCGACCTGGCGGATTACCTGGTGGCCAAGGGAGTGCCCTTTCGGACCGCCCACCAGGTGGTGGGCAGCCTGGTGGCCCACTGCCTGGAGCAGAAACGGGCCCTGCGGGATCTGGGGCTGGAAGAATACCGCCGCTTCAGCCCCTTCTTTGCCGAGGACGTCTACCGGGTGCTGGACGTCGCCCAGGCGCTGAATAAGCGCAGCGCCTACGGGGCCACCGCACCCCGGCAGATCCGGGAGGCTCTGGGCCGGGCCCGGAGTCGTCTGGAGCGCTGGCAGGAAGGGAAAAATCTCTCACCCCGGTAGGAATTCTGCTATCCTATATCGAAGAAAACAAACATATAGTATAACACATTTCGATCCGGGAGGGAGGGCGCCGCCATGTCGGCATCCAAGGTTACCGTTTCCGTCATCAAGGCGGACGTAGGAGGCTGGGTAGGCCATTCCGGAGTCCACGAACAACTCCTGGCCCGGGCCAGAGAAATGCTTGCCGCCAGTAATCTGCTGATAGACTTCCACGTCACCCACGTGGGCGACGACATCAACCTGATCATGACCCACAATCGGGGGGAAAACTGCCCGGATATTCACCGGCTGGCCTGGGACACCTTCGCCAGCTGCACCGAACTGGCGAAGTCTCTGAAGCTTTACGGGGCCGGGCAGGACCTCCTGGCCGACGCCTTTTCGGGCAACATCCGGGGCCTGGGCCCGGGAATAGCGGAGATGGAGATGGTAGAGCGGCCCAGCGAGCCCGTAGTCGTTTTCATGGCCGACAAGACGGAACCGGGGGCCTGGAACCTGCCCCTCTACAAGATGTTTGCCGACCCCTTCAACACCATCGGACTGGTCATTGATCCCAAGATGCATCAGGGCTTTCGCTTTGAGGTACTCGATCTGGTAGGGCACAAGACCATAACCTTCTCCCTTCCCGAGGAGCTCTACGATCTACTGGTATTCATAGGTGCCCCCGGCCACTACTGCGTTCGGGCGGTCTACAGCAAGGAAAGCGGCGAGATCGCGGCCGTATCCAGCACCCAGCGCCTCAATCTGATGGCCGGCCGCTACATAGGCAAGGACGACCCGGTACTGATCGTCCGCAGCCAGAGCGGCTTCCCGGCCCTGGGAGAAGTGCTGGAGCCCTTTGCCAACCCCCACCTGGTGGCGGGATGGATGCGGGGAAGTCACCACGGCCCGCTCATGCCCGTCCCGGTGGCGCAGGCCACCCCTACCCGCTTCGACGGGCCGCCGCGGGTCGTGGCCCTGGGCTTCCAGCTCTGCCAGGGCAAGCTGGGCGAGCCCCAGGACTTCTTCGCCGATCCGGCCTTCGACCGGGCCCGCCAGACGGCCAACGAGCTGGCGGATTACCTGCGCCGGCTTGGACCCTTCGAGCCGCACCGGCTGCCGCTGGACGAAATGGAGTACACCACCATGCCCGAGGTTCGCAAGCGCCTCAGCGCCCGCTTTGTAGATGCCGAGGCCGGTGTGTCCCAGCGCGCGGCCGGGTCCTAGATGATCGCCGAGCGTCCGCCCGGGTGCCGAGCGCCGGCTCCCGGGCATTCTTCTAAGAAGGGCATTTTCCTCGGTTATCCCGCTTTCTGCCGGCAGTCCTGGTTTCTCCGAGTACCTAAAGCGTGCCGGGTACCGAACTCGGTGAGAGCGGGCGTGGAGGCGGGCGCCAGGCCTCCGGACGGCCGAAGCCGAGGAGCGCCATGGACGGCGCTTCCGAGGGGAGCCCGCCGGAGCGCGAAGCGCAAAGCTGTTCGGTCGGCAAAGCGACCGGTACGAGGGGGAACCAGGACCTGGCGGCAGGGAAAAGTGGAGATCCGTTAGGGTATTTTCTTCTTGACAGCCTCTCCCACCCCCGCTACCATAATAAAGTGTACGCAGCCCAGGGTAGGGAGGACGATGAACCGGTGGGATTTGGGCAGCATCGGGCCCCGCTCTTCGAGGCGGTGCAAAGGTATCTGGCCGAAGGCATAATCCCCTTTCACGTGCCGGGGCACAAGCAGGGGCGGGGTCTTCCGGAGCTGACCGCCTGCCTGGGCTCCCAGGTCCTGGCCATGGATTTGACCTGTCTCCCCGGGCTGGACAACATCTTTAACCCGCATGAGGCCCTGGCGGAGGCTCAGGAATTGGCCGCCGAAGCCTACGGCGCGGACCACGCCTACTTCCTGGTGAACGGTACCACCAGCGGCATTCAGGCCATGATCATGGCCGTGTGCCGGCCGGGCGACAAGATAATCATCCCCCGCAACGCCCATAAGTCGGCCCTGGGTGGACTGATAATGAGCGGCGCCCGGCCCGTTTACCTGCGGCCCGAGGTCAACCCCGAGTTCGGGATTTCTACCGGCATTCGCCCCGAACAGGTAGAGGAGGCCCTCTCGGAGCATCCGGATGCCAAGGCGGTGTTCGTGGTCTACCCCAACTACTACGGTACCGCTTCCGACCTGCCGGGTATCGTTGAGGTAGCCCACCGGTACGGCGTCCCGGTGCTGGTAGACGAGGCCCACGGAGCTCATTTTGCCTTTCACCCCGGCTTCCCGCCTTCGGCCCTGCAGGCCGGGGCGGACCTGACGGCGGTGAGCACCCACAAGCTCCTGGGGTCGCTTACCCAAAGCAGCATGCTGTTGCTCCGGGAAGGCCTGCTGGACCACCGTCAGGTAAAGGCGGTTCTCAACCTGGCCCAGACTACCAGTCCCTCCTATCTGCTGCTATGCTCCCTGGATTTGGCCCGAAAGCAGGCGGCCACCTGCGGTCGTGAGATCTTTACTCGGGTACTGGCCCTGGCGGAGCGGTGTCGGGCGGAGCTGCGCCGGGTCAGGGGCCTGCGGATCCTGGATCGAGAGGCGGCGGGCCGGCCGGGGTGCTGGGCCCTGGACCCCACCAAGATCGTGGTCAACGTTACCAGTCTGGGCCTCTCCGGATATGAAGCCGAGGTCATCCTGCGCCGGGAGTATCGCCTGCAGGCGGAGCTATCGGATCTCTACAACCTGCTCTTTCTCATAACCCTGGGCGACACCCCCGAGACCGTGCGTGCTCTGGTGGCCGCGCTGCGGGACCTGGCTGCGGGCCGGGCGCGGCACAAGCTGCGCAAGTTTACCCCCCCGCTCCCCGCGCTACCCCCGGTGGCCGCGCTTCCCCGGGAGGCTTTCTACAGCGATACTCGCGAGGTTCCTCTGGAAGAGGCGTCCGGGGAGATCAGCGCCGAAGCCATAACCGCCTACCCCCCGGGCATACCCCTGGTCTGCCCGGGCGAGTTGATAACCCAGGAGATCATAGATTACGTCAGCGTCCTGAAACGGGAAAATGCCGAACTGCAGGGGCTTCAGGACCCGGAATTCAAGACCATACGGGTTCTGAAGAAGGTCGCCTATCTGGAGGGTCAGGCCTGGGCGGTGCAGGCCCGCTAACCACCTCAGTAGATGTGCACCGGAGTCCCGGCCGGGATGGTTTCGTAGAACCAGCGGGCATCCTCCAGGCTCAGGCGCACGCACCCGTGCGAGGCAGGCTGGCCCAGCTTGGCCGCCTCTTCGGGAATTATGCGTTGTTGGGCATCCATAGGCACGGAGTGGAACAGGTACTTTCCCCAGCCCTTGAAGGATACCCACCAGCGGGCGCCCTGACGGTACTTGTTGCTGTAAAACCATTCCCCGCGGTTTTGGATGCGGAACTGTCCGGTGGGGGTGGGCTGGTCCGGAGTGCCGGTAGAGGCTACCATCTCCCGTACCAGTTCCCCGGCCCGGTACACCCGCACGCGCTGTTCTTCAATGCTTACTTCCACCCGGTAATCGGGTGTCTTCGTCTGGTCGTCCTCTTCTGCGGGTTGCTCCTTTTCGGCCGGGCCGGAGGAAGGAGGCCGGGGAACCGCAGGCTCGGAGGGCGACGAGGGGGGATCGTGAGGCGTGGGGTCTTCGGTGGAGGGCAAGGCGGGATCTAAGGCCGGCGAAGCCGGGGAACGGCCTTCCGGAGCGGTAGGAAAGGCGGCGCCGAGAAGCATCAGTCCGGCCAACAGCATGAGGGTCAGGACCAGGTTTCCCGGGCTCCGGGATCTTTGTCTGCAGGCCAAGGCTCGTCCCCTCGCTTTCGCGTACTTCTTCGGCGGGAACGGGAGGAAGTCCTGCCGGAGGGCGTGGCGGCAGGCGGGAAAGTTCTCTGAGGAGGTAGGAGACGGAGGCCATGGATCGGATAGTATTCCTGGGGACGGGCGGAGCCAGGTTTGTGATGGCCAGGCAGATACTGGCCACCGGGGGGCTGTGGCTGGTGCTTAACGGTACCGAAATCTCCCTGGACCCCGGCCCCGGGGCCATAGTCCACGCCAAGAAGAAGAAACTGGATCCCACCAGGCTGGCGGGAATACTCATCTCCCACCGGCACCTGGATCACTGCGGGGACGTAAACGTCATGATCGAGGCCATGACCGAGGGCGGCACCCGGCGCCGGGGCGCGGTTTTCGCGCCCGAAGACGCCCTGGAAGACGATCCGGTGGTACTGCGCTATCTGCGCCCCTTTGTGGAGGAAGTGGTGGTTCTCAGGCCCCTGCAGCGCTACCGGGTGGGCGAAACCGCCTTTGAGACCTCCATGCCCCACCGGCATGGCGCGGTCCAGACCCTGGGATTCCGCTTTTTTACCGCCGGGCCGGTGGTTTGCTACCTGCCCGATACCCGTTACTTCCCCGAACTGGCCGATTTTTACCGGGGAGATATACTGATTATGGCCGTGCTGCTGGCAGAGCCGCGGCCGGGGATTCCCCATCTTTCCGTTCCCGAGGCCCGGCAGTTGCTGCTGGACCTAAGGCCCAAGGTGGCTCTGCTCACCCATTTCGGCACCACCGTCTGGCAGGCCCGGCCGTGGGAACTGGCAGCCAGACTGACGGAGGAAACCGGAGTGCGGGTAGTGGCCGCCCGCGACGGTATGGAGTTTTCCTTGGAACTCTAACCACTGGTCATATGGGGGGAGTGGCGTGAAGGTAGTAGGTATTGCCGGAAGCACCCGCAGGGAGGGAAATACCCGCCGGGTGGTGGAAGAGGCGCTGGCGGTATGCCGCCGGGAAGGCCTGGAAACCCACCTGATCGACCTGGCAGACAAGCAAATCGAGGACTGCCGGGTTTGTCTTTACTGCCGCCGGCACCCGGGCCAGTGCGCCCAGGAGGATGATCTTGGGGCCATCTACCGGGAGCTGAAGACTGCGGACGCCTTCATCCTGGCCTCGCCGGTGTATTTCAGTTCCGTTACCGGCCGGGTCAAGGCTTTGGTGGACCGCGTAGGGTGGTTGAGCGGTTCGGAGGGACGGGTTTTCGAGCGCAAGGTAGGCGGTGCCCTGGTGGTTGGCAGGCGGGCCGGCCACATTTTCGCCTTCAGCGAGCTGAATAATTTTTTCCTCCACCAGGGCATGATCGTACCCGGTTCGAGCTACTGGAACGTGGCCTTCGGCCGGGAGCCGGGGGAGGTAGGCGCAGACGCCGAAGGTCTGGCTACGGTACGCAACTTCGCTTCTAATCTGGCCTGGCTGGTGAAGAAACTTGCCCAGTAATCTGACAAAGACCGGAGGTGGAAGGTTTGGAGCTGGAAGGTTGGGTGCGGGCCAAGCTGCGGGAGCTGATCGCCATCCCCAGTGAGACCGGCCATGAGACCGCCCTGCTGAGGCACCTGGAGGACGACCTG
Source organism: Clostridia bacterium (assembly GCA_024653205.1). Lineage (NCBI taxonomy): Bacteria > Bacillati > Bacillota > Clostridia > Clostridia bacterium. The sequence goes on from JANLFO010000007.1 coordinate 83,874, forward strand.
GCGGGCTTCGCCGTTCCTCTGGCCCGGCAGCCGGTCAGCGGCGACCGTTACAACTTACTTCTCAACCCCCTGCCGGAGCCCGCCCTGCTCATAGACGTGCATGTGGATACGGTACCTATCGGCCTGGAAGGAGTGGGCTGCCCCTTGCGGGAGGAGGACGATCTGCTCTACGGCCGGGGAGCCTGCGATGCCAAGGGCAGCCTGGCGGCGATCCTGGCTGCCGTCCGCTGGTGGCTGGAGCGGGCTTCCTTCTCCACCCTGCCGGTGACCGTAGCCTTTACCGTGGACGAGGAAGGCGCCGGACTGGGGTCGGAAGTGCTGGCGGCGGCCATCCGGCCGCAGGCGGCCCTGGTGATGGAGCCCACAGAAATGGTGGTTTGCGTGGCTCAGGCCGGCTCACTGGTGGTGCGGCTCAAGGCCCAGGGTCTGGCGGCGCACGGAAGCGAGATCGAGCAGGGTCGGAACGCCTGCGAGCGGCTGCTCCGGTCCCTTTCCGCCCTTTCTTCCCTTTCCTTCCTGGGCCGGGAGCACGCTCTTCTGGGACGGGCCACCTACAACCTTCGCTACCTGCACGGCGGCACTCCGGAGCTGGTAGTGCCCGGCCGTTGCGAGGCGGTGGTGGACTTCCGCTTCTTGCCTTCCCAGGAACCGGACGCGGTGCAGCGGGAGGTGCAGGCCTTCTGGGAAGGCGAGGGCCTGGAAGGAGAGGTGGTAGAGGTTGCACCCCCCTACGAAATTGAGCCCGGGCAACCGGTGGTGCGCCTCCTGGGCTCTGCCTTGCGGCGGGCTTTGGGCCAGGAAGCCGTAATCGGCGGCATCAAGAGCTGGACCAACGCGGAAAACTACCATGCCGCCGGCGTGCCGGCGATAATCTGGGGACCGGGCAGGCTGGCCGTGGCCCATAGCCCCCGGGAGCATATCCGGGTTTCCGAGTTGGTGGCCGCGGTTAAGGTGCTGGTCGCTCTTTTTGAGGAGTGGGGTTAGTCTCTTCCTCCCGCCACATGCGCAGCCACTTTCCCCAGGAGCCGCGGGGCTCAAAGCCCGCCTTCAGGTAGAAGGCCTGGGCCTTTTGGTTCCGGTCTCCCACCCAGAGCTCGAACCGGTTCAGGCCTTTTGCCCGCAAGAGCTCCAGGCCGGCCTCCAGCAGTCGCTTGCCCAGGGCGCGCCCCTGGTATTCCGGATCCACCACGATTTCGTGGATCTCCCCCACCCTCTGCCCGTTGAGGGTTTCCCAGCGGTGGTCCACGGCCACGAAGCCCACCGGGCGTTCTCCGGCAAAGGCTACCAAGAGGCGGCCCTCCCCCCTGCGCTTAAGCCAACGCAAATAGGCTTCTATTTCCTGGTCGGTGTTGTAGGAGTAAAGGGGGAGGTCGCGATAGGCTCGCTTATAAAGGCTCTTCAGTTGTTCCAGAAGGTTTTCCGGGTCGGCGGTTTGGAGACGAATTTCCGGTTGGGCCCCATCCATAGATCAGAGCATCTCCATGGACTAGTCTGCATAAGGCCGGGCCCGATTATTACCCGGCGCGGAAAAAGCGCCGCACTTCCTCCAGGCTCCGCGTGCGCGGGCAGGGAGGCAGCGCCGCCAAGAAACGTCGACCGTAGGCGCGGGTGGTAAGCCGGGGATCCAGGATGGCCACCACCCCGCGGTCCTGGCGTTGCCGGATCAGGCGGCCGAAGCCCTGCTTCAGCCGCAGCACCGCCCGGGGCAGGCTGTACTGGTTAAAGGCATTGCCGCCGGCCGCCCGCAAGGCCTCCAGGCGGGCCCGGGTCACGGGATGGGTAGGCACCTCGAAGGGGAGGCGGTCGATGATCAGGCAGGACAGCGCCTCTCCGGGCACGTCGATACCCTCCCAGAAGGAAGCGGTGGCCAGGAGCACCGAACTGACCTCTTCCCGGAAGGTGCGCAGTAACGAGTGGCGGGGCAGTTCGCCCTGGCGGTACAGCGGATAGCGAATGCGGGGACGCAGGTAGTGGTAGACCAGGTTCAGACCGCGGAAGCTGGTGAACAGCACCAGCGCCCTGCCCCGGCTCACCTCGATCAATTCCCCCACCCGGGGCGCCAGAAGCCGGTAGTAGTCCGGTTGGTTGGGATCGGGCAGGTCGTCGGGGAGGTACAGCAGGCACTGTTCCCGATAAGAAAAAGGCGAGGCCACGCAGAGTTCCGGGCCCGGAGGGAGACCCACCTCCCGGCGGAAAAAGCGGAAATCCCCCGCCACGCTCAAGGTGGCGCTGGTGAGGACCGCCGTCCGAAGGGCGGAGAAAAGGTGTTCGGCCAGAAGCTCCCCCACGGCCAGCGGGGTGGCCAAGAGGCGATTCCGGTAGGGCGCGTGTCCGGTGGTCTGGCCCCAGGACACGTAGCCCTCCTCTCCCCGCAGGATAAAACTCAGGTCCGAGGCCAGCCTCTCTGCCTCTGCGGCCAGCTTGCCCGCCGCCTCGCGCCGGGCCGGGTCTACACCCTCCAGGGGCAGTTCCCGGATGCGCCCGGACAGCCGGCGCAGGAGTTCGAGCAGTCTTTGCGCGAGATCGGAGGGGTATCCGGAAAGCGGCCAGGCGTCTTCTTCTTCCCCCGGCGGGGGACCCAGGGCGGCAAGGAAGGCGGCGGCGGTCTCCTCCAGTTCCCTTCCCCACGGCGCCTGCCAGCCGGGCAGGCGCAGGAGGAAGAGGTTGCGCACCAGGGCGGCAACCCGTCCTGCCCCTACCTCCACCGAAAGCGCGGCTGCAGCCACCTCCGGCAGGTGGTGGGCTTCGTCGAAGACCGCTATCTCGTGCTCGGGCAGGACCGCCGCTTCCTCGTCGCTGGCCACCCGCAGCCGCAGGTCGCTGAGATAAAGGTGGTGATTGACCACCAGCAACTGCGCCCGGTAGGCCTGTTCCCGGGCGCGGAGCAAGAAGCATTCGCCTTGATAGGGACAGTAAGGGCGCAGGCAGGTCTCGTCTGCGGCCACCCGCGCCCACAGGTCCGGATCTACCCTTCCTTCTATTTCCTCTACATCCCCGGTGTGCGTTTCTCGGGCCCAGGCCGCCAACTCCTCCCAGCCGGCTTTGCGGAAAAGAGAGGGCAGCGCTTCTTCTTCTCGGCCCAGACGCCAGCGGCACAGATAGTTCCTCTTACCCTTGACCAGCGCCACCTCTACCGGGCGGGGCAGCAGCCCTTCCAGTCGCGGCAGATCCAGCCTCAGGATCTGCTCCTGCAGGGCAATGGTGCCGGTGCTCACCACCGCCTTCCGGGTGGAGCCGGACAGGTGGCAGAGCAAGGGAACCAGGTAGGCCAGGGACTTGCCGATGCCGGTGCCCGCCTCGGCCAGGAGGTAGCCCCCGCGGTCGAGGACCGCCGCTACCGCCGAGGCCAGTTCCTCCTGCCCCGGACGGGGTTCAAATTCTTCCCAGCCGCGCGCCAGAGCGGCAAAGGCCTTTTCCCAGGTCGCTGCCGACGACATAACCGTGAGCTTCGGGCGGGCGGGCTAGGCCGGCAGGCAGTTTCCTAGCGCCGCGCGGCTCCCCGGCGGCGGCTGAAGCACTGGGGGCAGTAAACCGGGCGCCCCGGCGCCGGCTGGAAGGGGAGTTCGGCTTCCCGGCCGCAATCGGCGCATACCGCGCGGTATTTCACGCCGGGGGCGGCGTTGCCGCGCGGGGGTCGCGCCTGCCGGCGGGCGGCCCGACAGCTGGGGCAGCGCGAGGGCTCGTTCTGGAAGCCCTTGGCGGCGTAGAATTCCTGCTCGCCCGCGGTGAAAACGAAGGTGCGGCCGCAGTCCTTGCACACCAGGTTACGGTCTTCAAACATCTACCGGACCCTCCTTGGGACTATTAACCTCGTTTTCCCGGACGGCCGAGGCTCCCGGAGGAAGGGCCCAGTAGACACGGCCAGCCTTGAAAAGAGGTCTAATTAATTCTACTGCACTTTCAGGCGGAGAACAACCGGGCACCAGCCAGTATATGTAAATTTATCAACCGCGGCCCTGGTCGGCGCGGGGACAGCGCTTGTATTTTCAGGCCTGCCGGCATATAATACAGGTGAAACAGAGCAAAAGCCAAGGCGAGGATGATGTCTCATGGGCTGCCTTCACTAGCTCAGGATCGAGGTAGGGTTTGGTGGCTACCCAAGGGGGTGAAAGGCAGTGCTCATTCCTCTGAAAGTGCGTCAGGTGGTGCTGGACCAGTCTCTGAGTCCGGTGGTACTCTTGGTGGACGGCGAGGAGAAAAGGGTGCTCCCCATTTGGATCGGCCCTTTTGAGGCCCAGGCCATCGCCATGGCCCTGGAGGGGATCATGACCCCCCGTCCCATGACCCATGACCTCCTGCGCAACGTATGCGAGAACCTCGAGGCCAAGGTGGAACGCATCGTGGTGAGCGACCTGCGCGACGGGACCTACTACGCCGAGATCTTCTTCGTGCGCTCGGACGGTCGAGAAGTGGTGGTGGATTCCCGCCCCAGCGACGCCATCGCCCTGGCCTTGCGCTGCGGCGCCGAGCTGTACATGACCGACAAGGTGGCTTCCTACGCCCTGTCGGTGGAGGAACTCATGAAGGCCCAGCAGGAGGCAGAGTCCGCGAGCGGCAAGGTCATCAACCTGGAGGACTATAAGAAAACCCTGCACTAAGCCCCAAGGACGATCGGGAGCCCGGGCCGCAAGCAGAGCCCGGGCTTTTGGTTTTTCTAGCCCTCACTTCCCTCGCCTTTGATGACCGCCAGCGGCCGCAGCCGGACTACCTTCCGGGTGATGCCGATTTCGGCCAGGGTGTCCACGACTTCGTCCACGTCTTTGTAGGCGGAAGGCGCCTCGTCCAGAAGCTGGCGGTAGTCCGGGCAGGTAACCAGGACGGCGCCCAGACTGCGCTCGAATTCCTCGCGGGAAATGGTCTTCCTGGCCGCCGAGCGGGACATCACCCGGCCCGCGCCGTGGTTCACCGAATAATAGGTTTCCGCCGCGGCCGGCAGGCCCACCACCACGTAGGAGGCGGTGCCCATACTGCCGGGGATGATGGCCGGATGGCCGGTATCCCGGTACTCGGGCGGATTGGCCGGGTGGCCGGCGGGGAGGGCTCGGGTGGCACCCTTGCGGTGCACCAGCACGCGGCGGCCGCGGTGCTCCTCCCATTTGGCGATGTTGTGGGCCACGTCGTAGAGCAGCGGCAGGGGGCGCGGTCCCAACCCGGCCAGGAACTCCGGATGCCTGGCGAATACCTCCAGGAACGCTTCTCTTACATCTACGGTGATCAGCTGCCGGTTGGCAAAGGCAAAGTTGGTGGCGCAGGCCATGGCCGCCAGGTAGCGGCGGCCCTCCCGGCTGTCGATGGGGGCGCAGGCCAGACCCGCGGAGGGAAGCTGGATCCCGTGGCGGCGGGCCGCCGCCTGCATGAGCCGGCTGTAGTCGGTGCAGATCTGGTGGCCGAACCCCCGGCTGCCGGTGTGAATGAGCACCGCAAGCCTCCCCGGGTGCAGCCCCCAGCGGGCGGCGATCTCCGGCTCGTATACCGTCTCCACGTAGCCCAGCTCGATGAAGTGGTTCCCTCCCCCCAGAGTGGCCAGCTGATCGGAACGCTCTACCGCTTCCCGGCTTACGGCGGCCAGGTCGGCGTCGGGAAGAAAGCCCCCCTCTTCGATGCGGCTGATGTCCTCGGGGTAGCCGAATCCCTTCTCCACCAGGGCCGGGGCTCCCTTGAGGGCCACTTCCTCCAGGATGCCGCGCCGCAGCTCCACGTGCCGGCTCTTCTTGCCGATGCCGGTAGGCACCCGCTTCAGTATTGCGGTTATCAGTTCCTGCAGGACGGCACGGGGCACCTCCGAGGCGGGAAGGGAGGTGGTCAGGAGCCGCACCCCGCAGTTGATGTCCATGCCCACCGCCCCGGCGGACACGATTCCACCTTCCTCGCCTACCGCCATCACCCCGCCGATGGGTAGCCCGAAGCCGGTGTGGAGATCGGGCATGCCCACCACCGGGGAAAGCACGCCCGGGAGCGAGGCGGCGTGGGCCAGCTGCTGCAGGGCCTCGGCCTCGACCAGGCCGGCCCGGAGGCGGGGACTGAGGTAGACCACCGCCTCGGCACCGTGCTTGCCGTTTTCCAGTCGCCACCGGTTGGGCCCGGCCGGCTTGAGGCGCATGCTTCTCTCCTCCGAGTCTTTTTCACCTTCCGTCGGGGTCCGGGCTGCGCCTGCGGCCCTAGGCCTGGCCGGCTAGCCGGCCAGGTGGGCCACCGTGCGGGCCAGCCCTTCCCTCAGGTCAACCCGGGGCTTCCAGTCCAGCTCCCGGGCCGCCTTGGAACAATCCAGGAAAATGCTCCGCAGCTCACCCGCTCTTTCCGGCCCGTGCTCGGCCTCTCCCGGGTAGCGGGTCAGGTCTTTCAGGAGGCTAAAGAGCCGGTTTACCGAGGTTCCGGAACCGGTACCGATGTTGTAGGCCCGGTCGTCGGGCGCGGCCGCATCCCGGGCCCGGGGTCCTCGCTGCAGGTGCTCAAGGGCCAGGAGGTTGGCCCGGACCACGTCTTCCACGAATATGTAGTCCCGCACCTGCTCGCCCGTACCGTAGATGGTAGGCCTCTGGCCGCGGAGCATCTTCTCGCCGAAGATGGCCACCACTCCGGCCTCGCCGTGGGGGTCCTGGCGCGGCCCGTAAACGTTGCCGTAGCGCAGGGCCACGTAGGGCAGCCCGTGGGTCTGGTGGAAGCTGTAGAGATAGTACTCCGAGGCCAGCTTGCTCACCCCGTAAGGAGAAACCGGCTTCTTGGCGGCCTTCTCGTCCACGGGCAGGGTCTCGGGCTCGCCGTAGACCACCCCTCCGGAGGAGGCGAAAATCACGCCTTCCGCCCGGTAGCGGAGGCAGTTTTCCAGTACATTGAGCAGGCCGAGCAGGTTGATGCGCGCGTCCTCGCCCGGCTCGGCCACGGAACGCCGCACGTCGATCTGGGCGGCGTGGTGGTTAACCACCTGGATGCCTTCCCGGCGGAATACCTGGCTCAGGTCCTCCCTGGATATATCCAGCTGATAAAACCTGGCCTGGGGATTGAGGTTCTGCCGCTTTCCCCGGCTCAAGTCGTCCACCACGCACACCTCGTGTCCCCTTTCGATTAGGGCGTCCACCAGGTGCGAGCCGATAAAGCCCGCCCCCCCGGTTACCAGTATGCGCAAGGCTTCCCCCTCCTGACGAATCCCTAATTTGCCCTCCCGGCAGTCCTGGTTCCCCCTCGTACCGGTCGCTTCGCCGACCAAACTAGGGCTCGAGCTTCGGCCTCCGGCGGGCACACCGCTTAGGCGCCATCCATGGCGCCGGCGCGGCTTCGGCCTTCCATGGCCTTCGGCCCGCCTCCACCCTCGCTCTCGCCAAGTTCGGTGCCCGGCGAGGCTTTAGGTACTCGGTGGAACCAGGACTGCCGGGGGAAAGTGGGGATGACCCAGTTCTACCTCCCCGTCAGAGTCCTAGCTGCTTGATCCAGCGGAAAAAGGTATCCCATACCACCCGGTAGTGCTGCGTGTAGGAGTGGTCCGCGCCCGGCACCACCAGCAGTTCTTTGGGCTCGCCGGCGGCTTCCCAGAGGGCGTACACGTCGTCCACCGGCACTACCTGATCCTGATCGCCGTGACACAAGAGCAGCGGCCGCGGGCTCAAGCGTCGCGTGCAGTCCAGGACGTCGTAACGGGTCAAGTCGGCAAAAAACTCTTCTCTCAGGTACACCCGTACCCCCAGGATGCTGTCCCAGATCAGAAGATCGCCGGTATAAGGGCGGGCCCGCTCCCGGGGGAAGTTGCGCCGGGGGAAGGCTACTGCCGACCAGGTGCAAACCGCCCGCACCCGAGGATCGGCGGCCGCCTGACAGAGTGCGGTAGTCCCGCCGAAACTGCGGCCCAGGGTCACCACCGGGCCGTACCCCAGCAATAGCGCCTGGTCCACCGCCGCCGTGAGGTCGGCTATCTGGCCGGAGAGGGTGAGGTCGTGAAACTCGCCTTCGCTTTCCCCGTTGCCGGCAAAGTCGAACAGCAGGCTGGCCCACCCGGTCTCCTGGGCCAGGGTCTCGGCCATGGCCAGAGCCCTCCCCTGCCCCTCCTTGCTTCCGGTAAAACCGTGACAGACGACCACTATCGGCTGCGGCTCCTGCGGCCGCAGCGAGGGGCTGTAGACCAGCCCGCTCAGGTTCAGTCCGCGCGGGTTTACAAAGGCAAGCCGGTGCCACTGCCACAAGGGTAATCGCCTCCTGCCAGACCGGAACCGGAGGGCAAGACCCGACGCGGCTGCGTCTCCCCCGGCGGTACCGGGTCTCCCCGTTCGTACTGTCACCCTCGCCGACCGAGCTAGGGCTCGGGCTTTGCTCTCCGGCGGGCTCCCGGCGGAGGCGCCATCCGTGGCGCCCCGCCGCTTCGGCCGTCCGTGGCCTCCGGCCCGCCTCCGGGCTTGCCCTCGCCGAGTTCGGTATCCGGCGAGTGTGCCAATGTACTCAGGGGAGCACCCGATACCGCCCAGGGCAAACTCAAGATCCGGCCGCGGATGCGGTGCTTGCCCGGCCTCCACCCCCTATGGTATCATAGGTACACCCTGAGAGGCTACCATTCCCAACGGAAAGGGGTGGCGCGGCCGGCCCCGGGCGGTTCCGGGTCCGGAAGGTTATGGAGGTCACCATAAACTTGCGCCAGGAAGGGGAGAGCCTGCTGGATCTTCTGAAGGCCGCCATCCGCCAGTGGCAATCCTCTCCCTGGCCGCACGAGCAGGAGCGGGTGCGGTTTGCCGTCAGCCTCTTCCGGCGTTGCCTGGCCGCATACGCCGACTCCCTGGAAGAGGCCCGGGCCAAGGCCGAGACCGGCTACAACCTGGAGGTGGACCGGCGCCTGGTAAAGGAAATGGAGGAGAAGCTGAGCTACTGGCAGCGCAAGCTCGAAGAGCTTACGGGTAGCTCGCTGCCGGGGCCGGCCCGATAGGCGGCAAACCGGCCGACCCGGTAAACTAACCCCTGGAGCGGCGCTTCCGGGCCTCAGGGTTCCATGCGGGCGTCGTCCAGGGCGCGGCCGCAGGAGCAGTTGCGCTCCGGCGGCAAGGACTCGATTACGGCCAGAAGCAGGCGGCGCAGCCTCTCGTTGTTCTCGGCGAACACCCGCAGCACTTCCTCGTGAGTCACGGGCTGTATTTCCGGTCTGCCTTCCAGCCCCACGTCGTAGTCGGTGACCACGGAAATATTGGCATAGCACATCCCCAATTCGCGGGCCAGGATGCACTCCGGGTACTGGGTCATGTTGATGACCTCCCACCCCATGGAGCTGAACCAACGGCTTTCCGCCCGGGTGGAAAAACGGGGCCCCTGGATCACCACCACGGTTCCTTGAGGGTGCAGGGGCAGTCCCAGCTCCCGCGCCCGCTCGGTAATCATTTCCCGCAGTTGAGGGCAGTACGGATCGGCGGCGGATATGTGGGTGGTTATCGGACCGTCATAGAAAGTATCGGGCCGTCCCCAGGTCCGGTCCACGAACTGGTCGCAGACCACAAAGTCGCCCGGCCGGATATGCGGCTGCAGGCTCCCCACCGCGCAGGGCCCCAGCACGTATTGCACTCCCAGCTCTTTCATGGCCCAGAGGTTGGCCCGATAGTTTATGCGGTGCGGGGGCAGAGAGTGCTCCCGCCCGTGCCGGGGCAGAAAGGCCACGGTTCTGCCCGCCACGGTGGCCAGCGCCAGCTTATCGCTGGGCGGACCGTAGGGAGTATCGACCTTGATCTCCTCCACGTCGGGCAGAAAGGTGTAAAGGCCGGAACCTCCGAAAACCCCTACCAAGGCCCTAGACTTCGCCATACTCGCGCCCGGGGTTCGCCGCCGGGCTTTACCTCCTCTCCGGGTAACGTACGGATAACGCTCAAACCAGCACTTGCCGCACCGGGGTCCTGTCGGGCCGGCTAGGTCCACAGGTCGGCGAGGGCAAACTGCCGTACGTCGACCAGACCCCGGTCGGTAATCTTCAGTTCGGGAATAACCGGCAAGGCCAGGAAAGACAGGGTCATGAAGGGGGAGGGCAGCGTGCAGCCGATCTCCTGGGCCGCCCGGTGGAGTGCTTCCAGTTGATCGGCCACCGCCGGTGCCCCCAGATCGGACATGAGGCCGGCAACGGGCAGCGGGAGATGGGCCAGGACCCGGCCGCCCGCGGCTACCGCCAGCCCCCCCTTCGACCCGGCCACCGCAGCGGCGGCCAGCTCCATGTCGGCCGTATTGTTCCCCACCAGGACCAGGTTGTGGCTGTCATGGGCCACGGTCGAGGCAAGAGCCCCCCTGACGGGCCCAAAGCCCCTGACCAGGCCTACGGCCACGTTGCCGTTCTTGCCGTGGCGTTCGATCACGGCCACCCTCAGGGTGCCGGGGTCGGAGAGCACCTCATTGTACGGCACGATCCTGTGCCCGGTAAGGATCTGACCCGGCAGGACCTCAATAACCCGGGCACGGGCGCCGGGATAGGGGGGATTCAACTCCAGCCGTCCGGCGAGCGGCGGCAGGACCACGCTATCGAAGACTCTCTGGCGGCGAAGGTCAGGCGGCCCTGCCTCCCCGGCCGCCGGCAGCTCCGCCAGGAGCCGCCCCTGGCGGCAGACCGGTAGCCCGCCTACGAAGACGGCTTCCGCCCGCCACTCGACCAGGTTGTTGACCACCACCAGGTCGGCCCGGTAGCCGGGAGCAACCGCACCCAGGCCGGGTAACCGGTAGTGACGCGCCGGGTTCAGAGTCGCCATCTGCAGCGCCCAAATCGGGTTCAAACCGAGGGCCACCGCGCGGCGCAGGATGGCGTCCACTCCCCCCTCGCCCAGCAGGTCGGCGGACTGGAGGTCGTCGGTGCCGAAGAGGGCGAAACGGCAGGTATACGCGTCCACTGCCGGCAGGAGGTCCTCCAGGTTCTTGGCCGCCGAACCCTGCCGGACGATCACCACCATGCCGCTGCGCAGCTTCTCCCTGGCCTCTTCGGCGCCGGTGCACTCGTGATCGGTCTGTACACCTGCCGCCGCGTAGGCCTGCAGGTCGCGGCCGCCAAGCAGCGGGGCGTGGCCGTCGACGGCCAGGCCGCGCTCCCTGGCAGCCTGCAGGCGGGCCAGTACCTCCGGGTCCTTGTTGAGCACTCCGGGGAAATTCATCATCTCCGCCAGCCCCGGGGATTCCGGGAACAGCGCAAAGGCCTGCTCAATTTGGGCGGCGCCCAGTTCGGCTCCGGCGGTCTCCATGTGGGTGGCCGGAACGCAGGAGGGAACGGTATAGAACACGCGGAACGGCAGCCCGCGGGCCGCCTCCACCATGTAGTACAGGCCGTCCACGCCCGCCACGTTGGCGATTTCGTGGGGATCGGCAATAACCGCCGTGACGCCGTGGGGCAGGTAGGCGGCGGCAAACTGGGGCGGGGTGAGGAGTGAGCTCTCGATGTGTACGTGCGCGTCGATGAGACCGGGGATTAGATAGCGGCCGGAAAAGTCGTAGACCGCGCGGGCAGTGCGGTAGTCGCCGACCCCGGCGATAAGGCCGTCTTTCACGGCCACACTCTGTTCCAGGATCTCACCGGTAAACACGTTGACCACGCGCGCTCCGGTGATCAACACGTCTGCCGGCGCTCGGCCGCGCGCCACGTCGATCAGGCTTTCTAGAGCGGCAACGGTCAAGATCGGTCGCCTCCGCTCGGTTAATGGTCACATGGCTTCGACGCCACCGGCCGGATTTCCTTCCCAACTGGGAATAGTTTGCCAAGGTCGGGCAAGGAAAAACCCGCATTGCCGGACGCGGGTGCGAATTCGGTCGGGAGCAGTGGTTGAGAAGGAATCGGATCCCGGCAGCGCGAACTAATCGCGCCGGTACTATTTCGAGGGGGTTTACCTATGGCCACTTCACGCGGTCCTAAGTGGAGTTACTACATCGAGGCGGATCGGTGCATGACCTGCGGAACCTGCGAGGTGGAGTGCCGCGAAGGCGCCGTCTACGTAAAGGATCTGGAAGTGTACGCCATCGACTCTGGCAAGTGCCGTGGATGCGGCCGCTGTTTCCAGGCCTGCCCCGTGGGAGCGGTTGTGCGCGTCCCGGCGGCTGCCGCCTCCTGAAGCCGGGCCGCCCGGGAAGCCGGCCGAAGCGCGAAGGTCGAACCCTAGTTTGGTCGGCTAAGCGACCGGTACGAGGGGGAAACCAGCACTGCCCCGGGACGAACTGGGGATAACTCAGGGGCGGAGGTTATAGGCACAGGCCGAGTCTTTATGGTAAAATGAAGAGGCGGCATACCGCCCTGGGGGTGAAGCATACATGCCTACCTACGACTTTCGCTGCCGCCGCTGCGGCCAGGAGTTCTCCCGTTTTACCACCATCGAGGGCCGCAAGACGGTAACCTGCCCCAACTGCGCCAGTCCGGAAGTGCAGCAACTCCTGACCGGTTTCTTATTCACCCGTTCCAACGGCGGGAACGGTAGCGGCAGTTGCTCGCGCACCAGTTGTCGCGGATGTTCCGGCTGCTGATCGAGCGGGGGGTGGACGCGGGTGCAGGTGGAGGTGCCCGGCAACTACCAGCCCGCGCACCAGGCAGCCGTACGCGCTTTCGCCGCCCGAGACCCGCTGGCCATGGCGGCGGCCTCAGGAGCCGCATACGACTCCCGGGCGGGTTACTTTACCCTCCATTACTATCGCTGGCACTATCACGTAAGTTTTCCCGGGGGGGTTGTCACCCCGGTGGAGACTGAAGCCGAGGCCCTGGGACTGAGCGACCAGGTGGTTCTGTTGCGCTATCTGGCTTCCGCTCTGGGTACACCCCCGGCGGGCCGCTGGCTTTCCTTCATGGAGCTGCCGGGCGGGCCCTTGCACCAGGCGCCTTTCCGCCTGGAGGCGGTAGAGCCGCTGGCCCAGGAGTTCGGTCGCTCCCCTCGGCGCTTTCTGGCCGCAGGAGCGGCCCTGGGGGGCAAGGTGGCCGACATGGGCGATGCCGGTGTAATTCTTCCCGTACTTCCCCGCCTCTCGCTGGCCCTGGTTCTCTGGGTAGCGGACGAAGAGTTTCCTGCCAACGCCAACCTGCTTTTTGAGGCCTCGGCGGTAGACTATCTGGACACCGCGAGCCTCTACGTTCTAGGAGTCAATACCTCGCGCCGGCTGAGACTTCTGGCGACCAGACTCCGAGCCTAGAAATTGCCTTGCCCATAGGGATGGATTTCCTTGGCCGGTACCCTCAAGGGGGCTCAGGCGTAAGATGTAGTAATCTCGAACCAGATTCAGGAAGGAGATCTGTCCCATGGCGTTAAATCGAGGCGCGCGAGTTTTTCGCTACCGCCGTGGGCCCAAGCACAGGCCGGCGCAAGTGGGCCGGACTGACGCAGACAAACGGCAAACCGGGACTGCCGAGAAGGCCGACCAAAGGGCAAAAGGCCAGATTTTCCTTGACACCCCCGAGCCCCTCCGCTATACTTAACCAATAAAAAGCCGACCTGTCCTTCTTATTCCCTTTTTACCGGCCGGGTTGTCGCCGCCCCGGGAAGGCGGAGGCCTGGTCAGGCAAGGCCACGAGGGGGCGAGGGTGATGGGGTTAATCGTCTACCTTAATGGTGAGTTTTTGCCGGTAGAAGAGGCCAGGATCTCCGTTTTCGACCACGGGCTCCTCTACGGCGACGGCGTGTTTGAGGGCATCCGGGCATACAACGGCCGGGTCTTCCGCCTGCGGGAGCATCTGGACCGCCTGTATGACTCCGCCCGCAGCATTGCCCTCGACATCGGCCTTTCCAAGGACGAGATGTCGGAAGTGGTGCTGGAGACCGTGAGGCGCAACCGCCTGCGGGACGCCTATGTAAGGCTGGTGGTCTCCAGAGGAGTGGGAGATCTGGGATTGGATCCGCGAAAATGTCATCGGCCGACGGTGTTCTGTATCGCCGCCCATATTCAGCTTTACCCCAAGGAGTTGTACGACAAAGGCCTGGAATTAGTAACCGTTGCCACCCGCCGTAACCTTCCGGAAGCCATCAACCCGCGGATCAAATCCCTCAATTACCTCAATAACATTCTGGCCCGCATCGAGGCCAATCTCGTCGGCGCCGGCGAGGGCCTGATGCTTAACCAGGAGGGCTATGTTACCGAGGCTACGGGCGATAACATTTTCCTGGTCAAGGACGGAGTGCTGATCACCCCCCCTCCCTACGTAGGCATCCTGGAAGGCATCACCCGCAATGCGGTGATGGAGCTGGCCGCCCGGCAGGGCATTCAGGTAAGGGAAGCGGTTTTCACCCGCTACGAGGTCTACACCGCCGACGAGTGCTTCCTCACCGGGACGGCGGCGGAGATCATACCCGTGGCCAAAGTGGACGGACGGGCCATCGGTGAGGTCTGCCCGGGGCGGATAACCAAGACGCTGATGCGCGCCTTCCACGAACTCACCCAGGTGGAAGGCGAGCCCATATACCTGGAGGCGGCAGCGGCTTCCCAGTAGAGGAGGCGGTATATTTGCCGAGCGAAGCGATAAAGCAGGGCCTGGAGAAAGCTCCGCACCGTTCCCTTCTGAACGCCCTGGGCCTTACCCGGGCGGAGCTGGAGAGGCCCCTGGTGGGCGTGGTGAACTCTTTCAACGAGGTGGTTCCCGGCCACCTGCACCTCAATGCCATTGCCGCTGCGGTGAAGGCCGGGGTGCGTCTGGCCGGCGGCACGCCGCTGGAGTTTTCCACCATTGCCATTTGCGACGGGCTGGCCATGAACCATGCCGGCATGCGTTATTCCCTGGCCAGCCGGGAGGTCATCGCCGACAGCATCGAACTCATGGTTCAGGCTCACGCCTTTGACGCCCTGGTCTTCATTCCCAATTGCGATAAAGTGGTGCCGGGAATGCTTATGGCCGCCGTCCGCCTCAACCTGCCTTCTATTTTTGTCAGCGGTGGCCCCATGCTGGCCGGCCGCTTTCGGGGAGAGCCGGTCAGCCTTTCCAGGGTTTTTGAGGCGGTAGGGGCGGTAGCCGCAGGACGCATGAGTCAGGAGGAACTGGACCTGCTGGAGGAAGAAGCCTGTCCCGGCTGTGGCTCCTGTGCCGGCATGTTTACCGCGAACTCCATGAACTGCCTTACTGAGGCTCTGGGCGTGGCCTTGCCGGGCAACGGGACCATTCCCGCGGTGGCGGCCGCCCGCATCCGGCTGGCCAAGCAGGCGGGCCTCCAGGTGATGGAGCTGTGGCGTCGGAACCTGCGTCCGCGGGATATCCTCACCCGGGAAGCCTTCCTGAACGCTCTGGCCGTAGATATGGCCCTGGGGTGCTCCACCAATACCGTGCTGCATTTGCCGGCCGTGGCCCACGAAGCGGGTATTGAGCTGCCGCTGGAGCTTTTCGCCCAGGTAAGCGCCCGCACCCCCAACCTTTGCCGGCTGGCACCGGCCGGGCCCCACCACGTGGAGGACTTCCACGCCGCCGGAGGGGTACCCGCGGTCATGGCCGAGCTGGCGGGCCGTGACCTACTGTACCTCGAAGCTCTGACCGTCACGGGCAAGCCGGTCCGGGAGAACCTGGCGGGCCGCAAGATCCTCTCGCCGGAGGTGATCCGGCCGGCCTCGTCTCCCTATACCCCGGACGGCGGGCTGGCGGTCCTGTGGGGAAGCCTGGCGCCGGAGGGGGCGGTGGTCAAGAAATCGGCCGTGGCCCCCGGTATGCTGCGGCACCGCGGGCCGGCCCGGGTCTTTGACGGCGAGGAAGAGGCCACCCGGGCCATCCTGGACGGTCGCATAAGATCGGGAGAAGTGATCATAATCCGCTACGAGGGTCCCAAGGGTGGCCCGGGAATGCGGGAGATGCTCACCCCTACTTCGGCGGTGGCGGGAATGGGGTTGGACGAAAAAGTGGCCCTGCTCACCGACGGCCGCTTTTCCGGCGCCACTCGGGGCGCGTCTATCGGGCATATTGCGCCGGAAGCTTTTGTAGGAGGGCCTTTGGCTCTGGTGCAGGACGGCGACTTGATCTCCATTGACATTCCGGCGGGCAGGCTGGATCTGGAAGTAGGAGAGGAGGAACTGGCCAGAAGGCGGGCGGCCTGGGTGGCCCCGTCCCCGAAGGTGGGTAGTGGGTACCTGGCCCGTTACCGGCAGATGGTCGGATCCGCCAGCCGGGGAGCAATTCTCAGTTGACCGCAGCGAGGTGGCACCAGGAAATGACCTTGGCCGCGCGTAATTTACCTCTGACCGAGGAGCAGCCTTCGTTTCAGGCCTCGGGCGCGGAAATTGTTATTCGGGCCCTGGAAGAAGAAGGCGTGGATACAGTATTCGGCTACCCCGGGGGAGCGGTACTGCCCCTGTACGACGCCCTTTATTTCTCCAAAGTCCGGCACATCCTGGTGCGTCATGAACAAGGCGCGGCGCACGCCGCCGACGGGTACGCCCGGGCCACCGGTAAGGTGGGGGTCTGTTTTGCCACCTCCGGGCCGGGAGCCACCAACCTGGTGACCGGTCTGGCCAACGCCTACATGGATTCTATTCCTCTGGTAGCCTTCACCGGCCAGGTGAGCCTGGAACTGCTGGGGCGGGACTCGTTTCAGGAGGCAGACACCACGGGCATTACCATGCCCATTACCAAGCACAATTTCTTGGTGAAAAGACCGGAGGATCTGGCGGTTACGGTGCACAAAGCCTTCTACCTGGCCCGAACCGGTCGGCCGGGGCCGGTGTTGATCGACCTGCCCAAGGACGTCACCGCCCGGGTCATTACCTACAGCAATTCCTGCCGGGAAGTGGATATTCCCGGGTACCATCCCCGGGTGACTCCCGAAGCCGGGGCGGTGGCCCGGGTGGTCGAGGCTTTGAGCCGCGCCCGGCGGCCGGTTATCTACGCCGGAGGCGGGGTACTGTCCGCCGAGGCTACGGCGGAGCTGCTGGTCCTGGTGGAGCGTACCGGGGTGCCGGTGGTAACCAGTCTCATGGGCAAGGGCGTGATTCCGGAGGATCACCCTCTGGCCCTGGGCATGCTGGGGATGCACGGCACCGCTTACGCCAACCTGGCGGTCTCCGAGTGCGACCTGTTGCTGGCTCTGGGGACCCGCTTTTCCGACCGTTCCACCGGTCGGTTTGAAACCTTCGCCCCCCACGCCAAGGTGGTGCACGTGGACATCGACGCGGCGGAGATCGGCAAGAACGTCCGGGTGGACATCGGCGTGGTGGGCGACCTCAAGAGCGTGCTGGAGGCACTTCTGTCCGACCTGGAGAAGGCACCGGAGGTGCAGGCCTGGCAGAGGCAGATAGCCCACTGGCGGGAGGCCTATCCGCTCCGGTATGAATGCCCCGAGGGGGTCATCAAGCCCCAGTTCGTGGTGGAGCAAATCTGCGAACTGACCCGGGGCGAGGCAGTGATTACCACCGACGTGGGACAAAACCAGATGTGGGCGGCCCAGTACTATCGCTGTCGTCGGCCGCGCAGCTTCCTGAGTTCCGGCGGGCTGGGGACTATGGGTTTCGGTCTGCCGGCGGCCATAGGCGCCCAGATCGGCCGGCCGGGGGAGACGGTGATAGACATCGCCGGGGACGGCAGCCTGCAAATGACCGTTCAGGAGCTGGCTACGGTGGCCCAGTACCAGCTGCCCATCAAGATCTGCCTTCTGAACAACGGCTACCTGGGTATGGTGCGGCAGTGGCAGGAGCTGTTCTACGAGCACCGGTACTCCCAGGTGGACATCAGCCAGGGCGGCCCGGACTACGTGAAGCTGGCCGAGGCCTACGGCATTACCGCCCGGCGGGTGACCAGGCCCGAGGAGGTAAGACCGGCCCTGGAGGCGGCCCTGTCCGAGCCAAAGCCCTACCTCCTGGACTTCGTGGTGGATCGCGAGGAAAACGTTTTCCCCATGGTACCGCCCGGCGGCTCGCTGGACCAGATGCTGGGGGGCAAGAGCGTTGAAGCACACGCTAAGCGTACTGGTTGAAAACCGACCGGGTGTGCTGGCCCGCATCGCCGGGCTTTTTAGTCGCCGGGGTTACAACATCGACAGCCTGGCGGTGGGGCGCAGCGAAAACCCGGCCCTGGCCCGCATGACCATTGTGGTCGAGGGTGATGACCGGGTCATCCAGCAGGTGAACAATCAACTGGATAAGCTGATAGAAGTGGTCCAGGTAAGAGACATAACCGGCGAGCCGGTGGTAGAGCGGGAGCTGGTCCTGGTTAAGGTAAAGGCGGACCCGGCTACCCGGGGCGAAATCATCCAGATTGTGGATATTTTTCGGGCCCATATCGTAGATATGGGGCGTAACAGCCTGGTCATCGAGTGCACGGGCGGCGAGGAGAAGATCAACGCCTTTCAGGATGCACTGGAGCCCTTCGGTATCCGCGAGGTAGTGCGCACCGGGAGGGTGGCCATGGTCAGAGGGGCCAGGGATACGGACGAGGAGGAAGAGCATGGCTAAGAGGGTGTACGTATTCGACACCACCCTGCGCGACGGAGCCCAGTCCCCGGGCGTGAGCCTGAACGTGCAGGAAAAACTGGAGATCGCCCGCCAGCTCGCCCGTCTGAACGTGGACGTGATCGAGGCCGGCTTCCCGGCCGCCTCTCCGGGAGAATTCGAGGCGGTCAGGCTGGTGGCGGAGAAGGTGCAGGGCCCGATCGTCGCCGGGCTGGCCCGGGTGGCGCTCTCGGACATCGATACCTGCTGGCAGGCGCTCAAGAACGCGCGCCGGCCGCGCATTCATACTTTCATCGCCACCTCGGACGTGCACATGAAGTACAAGCTGCGCATGACCCGGGAGCAGGTGCTGGAGGCGGTGGACCGGGGAGTGCGCCACGCCAAGAGCTACTGCCAGGACGTGGAGTTCTCTCCCGAAGACGCGTCGCGTAGCGACCTGGACTTCCTGCTGCAGGTGCTCGCCGCGGCCATTGAGGCCGGAGCCACGGTGCTGAACATACCCGACACCGTGGGTTACGCCACCCCGGAGGAGTTCGGCCGCTTCATCCGCGAGATTCACACCCGCCTCCCCTACCGGGACCGGGTGATCCTGAGCGTGCACTGTCACAACGACCTGGGCCTGGCCACGGCCAACTCCCTGGCCGCGGTGCAGAACGGGGCCCAGCAGGTGGAATGCACGGTAAACGGAATCGGCGAGCGGGCCGGCAACACCGCCTTAGAAGAGATCGTCATGGCCCTGTACACCCGGCGGGATATCTACGACGCCGAGACCGCCATCCGGACCGAGGAAATCTACCGCACCAGCCGCCTGGTAGCCAGCCTCAGCGGCATGCCGGTGCAGTACAACAAGGCGGTGGTGGGCCGCAACGCCTTCCAGCACGCCTCGGGTATCCACCAGGACGGGGTGCTGAAGGAGCGCACTACCTACGAAATCATGAACCCGGAAACCATCGGGCTGATAACCGAACACATCGTCTTGGGCAAGTATTCCGGCCGGCACGCCTTCCGGCACCGGCTGGAACAACTCGGTTTCCACCTGGACGAGGAGGAATTGGAAAAGGCCTTCTTCCGCTTCAAGAACCTGGCGGACAAGAAGCGGGAGATTACCGATCGCGACCTGGAGGCCATCGTCAGGCACGAGGTCAAGAGCATCCCGGAGAAGTTCCGGCTGGAGAGCCTGCACATCTCCTCCGGCACCAACGTGGTGCCCACGGCCACCGTGGCCGTGCAGGTGGACGGGATGCTGCGGCAGGAGGCGGCCTGCGGGGAGGGCCCGGTAGACGCCACTTTCAAGGCCATCGACAAGGTCACCGGGGTAGGCGTGGTGCTCCGCAACTACAACCTGAACGCCGTAAGCGGCGGCACCGATGCCATGGGCGAGGTCACGGTGCTGGTGGAGTACCAGGGCCGGGGCTTCCTGGGGCGGGGCCTGAGCATGGACATTATCGAGGCCAGCGCCCGGGCCTACATCAATGCCTTGAACAAGCTGGTGCTGGAGTACGGTGAGGAAGCGATCCTGGGGAAGGCTTCCGACCGGGCCCGGCAGGGAGGCGGTGAGTAGAGGTGCGTCAGACCATCACCGAGAAGATCCTGGCCGCGCACGCCGGCCTGGAAGAAGTCAGGCCGGGACAGCTCATCAACGCCCGGGTGGACGTGGTGCTGGGCAACGACATTACCGCTCCCCTGGCCATCAAGGAGTTCGAGCGCCTGGGCCTGGACCGGGTTTTCGACCCCGAGCGGGTGGTTCTGGTACCGGATCACTTCACTCCCAACAAGGACCTGGCCTCGGCCGAGCAGGCCAAGATCGTGCGGGACTTCGCCCGGCGCTACGGCCTTGCCCACTACTTTGAGGTGGGCCGGGTAGGGATCGAGCACTGCCTGCTGCCGGAGGAAGGCCTGGTGCTTCCGGGGGAGTTGATAGTCGGCGCGGACTCGCACACCTGCACTTACGGCGCCGTGGGTGCCTTTGCCACCGGCGTGGGCAGCACGGATATGGCTGCGGCCATGGCCCTGGGCGAGTGCTGGTTCCGGGTCCCGGAGAGTCTGAAACTGGTATACTACGGCGAACTGCCGCCCTGGGTCGGCGGTAAGGACCTAATCCTCTACACCATCGGCAAGATCGGCGTGGACGGCGCCCGCTACATGGCCATGGAGTTCACCGGCGAGGCCGTATCCCGCCTCTCCATGGCCGGACGGTTCACCATGGCCAACATGGCCATAGAGGCGGGGGCGAAAAACGGTATCTTCGTGCCCGATGCCGCCACCATCAACTATGTGGAAAAGCGGGCCAAGCGGCCCTACCGTCTTTTCACCAGCGATGACGATGCCGAGTACGCCGACGTGATCGAGATCGACGTTCGCGAGCTCGAGCCCCAGGTGGCCTTCCCGTCTTCGCCCCAGAACGCGCGGCCGGTGAGCGAGGCCCTGGGAATCGAAATCGACCAGGTGGTAATAGGTTCCTGCACCAACGGGTGGCTGGAAGATCTGCGCCTGGCCGCCCAGGTACTCAACGGCCACAAGGTGCATCCCAGCGTGCGCTGCATCGTCATACCCGGCACGCCGAAGATCATGCTCCAGGCCCTGAAGGAAGGCTTGATCGAGGTCTTCCTGGAGGCGGGAGCGGCGGTGAGCACCCCCACCTGCGGGCCCTGCCTGGGCGGTCACATGGGCATCCTGGCCGAGGGAGAGAGGGCGGTGGCCACCACCAACCGCAACTTCGTGGGCCGGATGGGCCACGTGCGCAGCGAGGTCTACCTGGCCAATCCGGCGGTGGCCGCGGCCAGCGCGGTACTGGGGCGGATCGCCAGCCCGGAAGAACTGGTATAGGGGGAAGAGGAAATGGAGTTTGAAGGCCGGGCCTGGGTCTTCGGCGACGACGTCGACACGGATCTCATTATTCCCGCCCGCTACCTCAACACCACCGACCCGGCGGTGCTGGCCGCCCACTGCCTGGAGGCGGCCGACCCGGATTTTGCCCGGAAGGTGCAGGCGGGCGACATCCTGGTGGCGGGCAAGAACTTCGGCTGCGGCAGCTCCCGGGAGCACGCCCCGGTGGCCATAAAGGCCGCGGGAGTGGCCTGCGTGGTGGCCCATTCGTTTGCCCGCATCTTCTTCCGCAACGCCATCAATATCGGCCTGCCCATTCTGGAATGTCCGGAGGCCGCCCGGGTCAGGGAAGGAGACGTGCTGAGGATCGAGGCGGACAGCGGGCGCATCACCAATATCACCCGCGGTGAAACCTACCAGGCCGTGCCCTTCCCCGCCTTCATGCAGGAGATCATCCGTGCCGGTGGTCTCATGAACTATGTGGCCGCCCGGCTGGGACGGGATAGCGGGTGAAGAAGGTTTACCTGTACGACACCACCCTCCGGGACGGAAGCCAGGGCGAAGGAGTCAGTTTTTCCCTGGAAGACAAGCTCAAGGTGGCGGCCAAGCTGGACTGGCTGGGCCTTGACTACATCGAAGGCGGCTGGCCCGGGTCCAACCCCAAGGATCAGGAGTTCTTCCGCCGGGCGCGGCGCCAGAGCTGGCGGGCCAAGCTGGCGGCCTTCGGCAGCACCCGGCGGGCCGACCTGCGCCCGGAGAACGACCGCAACCTCCGCGCCCTGGTGGAGGCGGAAACCCCGGTGGTCACCATCGTGGGCAAGAGCTGGGACTTTCACGTGCTCACCGCCCTGGAGACCTCCCTGGCGGAAAATCTGAGCATGATCCGGGAGAGCGTGGCCTACCTTAAGAGCCACGGCCTGGAGGTCATATACGACGCCGAGCACTTCTTCGACGGCTACCGCGCCAGCCCGGACTACGCCCTGGCCACGGTGCGGGCGGCGGCTGAGGCCGGGGCGGACTGGGTGGTGCTCTGCGACACCAACGGCGGCTCGCTCCCCCACCAGGTAGAGGAGATCGTGCGGGAGGTAAGGCGGGCCCTGGCGGTGCGGATCGGGGTGCATGCCCACAACGACAGCGAGGTGGCGGTGGCCAACAGCCTGGCGGCGGTGCAGGCAGGGGCCGAGCAGGTACAGGGCACCGTCAACGGCCTGGGAGAGCGTTGCGGCAACGCCAATCTCTGCTCGGTCATCCCCAATCTGCAGCTCAAGATGGGCTATGGCTGCCTCACGGAAGAGCAATTGGCCCGGCTCACGGAAGTGTCCCGGTACGTGAGCGAGATCGCCAACCTGGTACCCCAGGCCAACCAGCCCTTTGTGGGCCAGAGCGCCTTTGCCCACAAGGGCGGATTCCACGTGAACGCCCTCCTCAAGCATAACCAGACCTACGAGCACATACCCCCGGAGAAGGTGGGCAACCGCCGGCGGGTGCTGGTGTCGGAGTTGGCCGGGACCAGCAACCTGGTGTACAAGGCGCGGGAGCTGGGCCTGGAGGTAGAGCCCACGGTGGAGGGGCGGCGCCTGATCGAGCTGATCAAGGAGCTGGAGCACCGCGGCTACCAGTACGAGGGAGCCGAGGCTTCTCTAGAACTCTTGATGCGCCGGGCCCTGGGGCTTTACGAGCCCGCGTTCGAGCTGGAATCGCTCCAGGTCATGGTGGAGAAGCGCCTTCCCGACTGGTCGGCCTCCGTGGCCGTGGTCAAGGTGCGGGTGGGCAACCAGGTGGTGCATACCGCCGCCGAGGGCAACGGCCCGGTCAACGCCCTGGACAACGCCCTGCGCAAGGCCCTGGAAGCGTTCTACCCGGCGCTGAAAGAAATGCGGCTGACCGACTACAAGGTGCGGGTCCTGGACGAGAAGAGCGGCACCGGCGCCAAGGTGCGGGTGCTGATCGAATCTCAGGATCCGCAGGGGTTCTGGAGCACGGTGGGGGTCTCGGAGAACATCATCGAGGCCAGCTGGCAGGCGCTGGTGGACAGCATGGACTATGCCCTTCTGAAGCGGCAGAAGAACGGGGTCGGCGTGCGCGGTCTGGGCCTTACCGAAGGCAACCGGACCTGAAGAACGCGCTCCGGCCGTGCGGTAGTCAGGCGGTGCAGGCAACCCACGGGCGGGTCAGCGATATTATCAACGTCAATCCCGGTTTGCCGCTTCTGCAACCGGCCGCGCGTAACGCCAGTTGATCGGCGCGGCGGCGGGAAGAGCCAATTCCTTCTCCTTTCGTATTTCCGGGTAGATGGCGTAGAGGGTGTTGAAGTTGTCTATCAGACCGCCGGGAAAGGTGAGGCCTTTCTCCAGGGTGTCCGGATCGCCGATGGCCTGGATGACGATGGGGTAGAAAAGCCTTTTCCCGTTCAGGGTGAGATAGTATTCCTCGCCGGCCTTGGCCTCGCCCAGGGCGGAAAGGGCGGTGATGCGCTGGCCGTTAACTGCCACCGCCTCGGCGCCGCTAACCCACAGCTCGTTGACCAGGTCCACCAGGTCGAGGGCCAGCAGCGGACTGTTTCCGCCCAGCGTAATGGTAATACCCGGCCCGCGCACGGGTGCCAATCCGGCAAGCGCCCGCAGCCGGGTCAGTTCCTGGCGCAGGTTCTCCTTGGCGCTCTTGCCCTGGGAGGCTTGCTCGGCCAGGGTGGCCTCCTTGGCCCGGAGCTCGCCCAGTTCCTTTTGCAGCAGTTCCTTCTTGGTATTGAGGTCCCTCCACATGGCCACCAGGCTCTCGGTGCTTTGGTATTCCAAGGCACCGCTTAAGGCCTGCTGGGCCTTGAACTGGACCGAAAGCACTATTCCCAGGAAGAACAGGATGACTGCCGTCAGAGCCTGCCAGCGCCAAACCTTGACTGCCACCACAACACCTCCTCATCCCGGCCTAGGGTCGGTTGGGGGCCGGTTCCGCTGAGGTTTCTTCGGCCGTTTGCAGGTGAGAGGCAGACCAACTGCCCCGGTAGGCCGGAATGGTAATCTTCTCCTCCTTGACCAGGGTAACCGGAAAACCCTTGCCCTTCAAGAACGGGAATTCCTGCCCGAACTCCATGGCCGAAGCCAGGGTTTCCGGATTGCCCACCGCCCTGATCTCGTAGGGCGGCACCAGGCGCGTGGTGTTCACCAAGATGGCCGAGCCCACGCAGCGTATGTCCGATCCGGTCACCAGACGCTGCCGGTTCACGGCTATGGCCTCTGCCCCGGCCCGCCTGAGTTCGTTCACCAGGTAGAGCAGGTTCTTGTCGTGGATGATGTAATCCTCCGGTCGGTAAAGCCCGGTGCCGGAAGCCTGCGCCCGCAGGGCGCCCTCGCGGTTGTCGTCCAGGGTAATTACCACCCCCGGTCCCTCCACTTCCGTCAGCCCGCCCTGGAGCTTGGCCGCCTGTAAGGCCTGGCTCAGGGCCTTCACATCGTCTTCTCCCTCCGCCTGCTGGGCGGTAACGACCTCCAGGCGCTGGCGGAGGGCGGCAATCTCGTTCTCCAGGTTTTGGGTTTCCACCTCCAAGACCCTGATTACCTGTACCAGGTTGCGGTTGCGGGCCTCGGCGGTCTGGGCACGGTACCTGGCCTGGCTGACGAAGGTCCAGGCGAAGAGAGTACCACAGACCACGGCTATTATGGTAAGATAAATATACCAACGGCGCACGGAGATCCCTCCGCCACTATTCTAGCTCTATTTGGGGCGCAGGGCAACCGCAAGGCCTTAGGAGCAGGTAGAATTGGGTTCCTGGCTCAGCGTGTGGCGATATTTCAGCCTGGTAGACCTGCTGCGGGCAGCAGTAGACATAGCCATTGTTGCCTACGTGATCTATCGCCTGTTACTACTCATTCGCGGCACGCGGGCGGCGCAGTTGGTGCAGGGCCTGGCCGTTCTGGCCCTGGTGGCCTTTCTGAGCGACCGTCTGGGGCTGCGTACCATTGAATGGATCCTGGAGAAATTGGGGCTGGTAGTGCTGGTGGGCCTGCCGGTGGTCTTTCAACCGGAACTCCGTCGGGCCCTGGCCCAGTTGGGACGGGGGCGCATATTTCCCCGTCCCTTCGTCTTTCTGGGCGAGGAGGAAGTGTCCCGGCTGATAGAAGAAATAGTGCGCTGCGTGCAGGTCCTGGCCCGCAGCCGCATCGGAGCCCTGATCGTGGTGGAGCGGGAAGTGCGGCTGAACGAGTACGCTGAAACCGGCATCAAGCTGGATGCCGTGGTTTCGGCCGAGTTCTTGATCAACCTGTTCATGCCCCGGACTCCCCTGCACGACGGCGCGGCCATCATTCGCGGCGACCGGGTGGCGGCCGCCGGATGCTTTCTACCCCTCAGCGACAGCCCCTACCTAAGCCGGCAATTGGGAACCCGCCACCGGGCGGCGTTGGGCATCTCCGAGCTTTCGGACGCCGTGGCGGTGGTGGTCTCGGAGGAAACGGGGACCGTTTCCGTGGCGGAGGGCGGCAGGCTCACCCGTTATCTGGACGAAAAGAACCTGCGCCAGATGCTGGAGGAACTGGTCCTGCCCAAAAACGAGCGGGGACAGAGTTGGTGGCCGTGGAGGCTCTGAGACGTTCTGATTGGGGTTACAAGCTCATCGCCCTGGCCCTGGCCTTTGCCCTTTGGCTCTACGTCACCGAGGAGCGCAATCCCGTGGCGGACAACGTCCTGAACGTGCCCTTGGAGACCCGGGCCGTCCCGAGCGATCTGGTCGTGGCGGAGAAGCCCACCACGGTTCAGGTGCGGGTCCAGGGAGCCAGGCAAGCGGTAGAGCGCCTGACGCCCCGTGATCTCCAGGCTTTTGTGAACCTGTCGGGGGCTCACGCCGGGGCGAACCAGCGTCCGGTCGAGGTGGTTCTGCCCTCCAGGGTGGAACTGGTGGAGGTTTTGCCTCCCCAGGCTTCGGTAGTACTGGAGCAGGTAACCAAGACGCAGTTGCCGGTAGAGGTGAAGCTTACAGGTGAACCGGCCCCGGGATACGAAGTGTTGGCGCCCCTGGTGCGGCCGCAGGAAGTAGTGGTTTCCGGCCCGCGCAGCTGGCTCGAGGAACTCGCCAAGGGGGTAGTAGAGGTCAATATAAGGGGGAGGACTGAGAGCCTTCACCTGTACCTTCCCGTCCGGCTGATCGAGCGCGACGGGGAAGAGGCCCTGCCGGGACCGGAAGTCGATCCTTCGGCGGTGGAAGTATTCGTACCCGTGGCGGTCGCCGGCGTTTCCAAGGAAGTGCCGGTAAAGGTGGCGCTTGAAGGCGATCCGGCCGAAGGTTACAAGCTGGGCCGGATAGCGGTCAGCCCTTCCACGGTGCGGGTTTACGGTGCTCCGGAAGTGCTGGCCGGAATAAAAGAACTGGTGAGCCGCCCGGTAAATATCTCCGGCGCCCGAGAGAGCCTGCAGGTGTTGCTCGACTTCAGCCCCCCGGAAGGACTATACTTATATCCGGTGGCGGTCGCGGCGGTAATCGAAGTGCTGCCGGACCGTAACCGGGAGCCGGAAGCCACATAGCCTAGGAATAGGGGTGACGGCTGGATCATGGGCTCACTGTTCGGCACCGACGGCGTCAGAGGCGTGGCCAACCGGGACCTGGGCCCGGAGCTGGTTTACCGGCTGGGTCGGGCGGCGGCCCACGTGGTTGCCCGCGCCCGATCCCGCCCCCCCATACTGGTAGGGCGTGATCCCAGGGTGTCCGGCGACCTCCTGGAGGCCGCCCTCTGTGCGGGAATAATGTCCACCGGCGCGGACGTGTGGCGCGTGGGAGTGGTGCCCACGCCGGCGGTAGCCTATCTTACCCGGGTCTCGGGGGCGGCAGCAGGCGTGGTTATATCTGCCTCCCACAATCCCGTGGCCGATAACGGCATCAAGATCTTCGGCGGCGACGGCTACAAACTCCCCGACGCGGCCGAAGAGGAGATCGAGGCCCTGGTACGGGGGAATATGAACGGCATACCCTACCCGGTGGGCGAGGGGGTGGGCCGGAGCCTTAACCTTGAGGCGCAGGTCGACCGCTACCTGGAACACGTGCTCCGTACGGTGAAGGTGCGGCTGGAGGGCCTGCGGATCGTGGTGGACTGCGCCAACGGCGCGGCCAGTCAGACCACGCCGAGGGTGCTGCGCGAGCTGGGTGCGGAAGTGGTGTGCCTCAATCACGAGCCCAACGGGATCAACATCAATGCCGGCTGCGGTTCCCTCCACCCCGAGGGTCTGCAGAGGGCGGTGGTGGAGTGGGGAGCCCACCTCGGCCTGGCCCACGACGGCGACGCCGACCGGGTAATAGCCGTGGACGAAAAGGGCCGGCTGGTGGACGGCGACGGGATCATCCTCTCCTGCGCCCTCCACCTCAAGGAGCGGGGAGAGCTGGCGGCCAACACGGTGGTGGTCACGGTGATGAGCAACGGCGGCCTGCACCTGGCCCTGCGGGAGGCGGGCATTGAGGTGCGGGAAACCCCGGTGGGCGACCGCTACGTGCTGGAAGAAATGCTGCGCTGCGGCGCGGTCCTGGGCGGAGAACAGTCCGGCCACGTCATTTTTCTCCGGCACAACACTACCGGAGACGGCCTGATTACCGCCCTCCAGCTCCTGGAGGTAATGGCGGAGCAGGACCAACCCCTGTCCGCCCTGGCGGCACGCCTGCCCCGCCTGCCGCAGGTATTGCTAAACGTGCCGGTTAAAGATAAGGATCGGGCCGTGGCCGACCCCCGCCTGCGCGAGGCGGTAGGGCGGCTTTCCCGGCAGTTGGACGGCCGGGGACGGATTCTGGTGCGTCCGTCCGGTACCGAGCCCCTGGTGCGCATCATGGTGGAAGGGCCGGTCCGGGAAGAACTGGAAGCGGTGGTGGCCCGGTTGGAGGAGGTGGTGCGTCAGGTAGCCGGCTAGTCTTGGTTCCCGGCGCAGGAGATTCGGCAGCGCCCGGACCCGGATCTTAGAAACCTAACTCTGAGGGATCCCCAATTTGCCTTGCCGACAGTCCTGGTTCCCCCTCGTACCGGTCGCGGGGGCG